>NZ_JBFRDW010000204.1:0-8912 GCF_052113985.1 Pseudoduganella sp. RAF53_2
GCGCATGGCGTCCGGCCGATTGCGCGGAGCGATGCGCTTCCAGCTGGCGCCATTGCGCGACCGCCGCTTCATCGCGGAAGAAGGACAGCGACAGCAGCTTGTCCGGGTTGTTCAGGCTCTGGAAGCGCTCTATCGAAATAAAGCCATCCACCTGATCCAGCAGTGGCCGCAGCGAGGCTGCGATATCCAGGTACTTCTGCTTGCCCTCAGCATGCGGCAGCACTTCAAAAATCACGGCAATCATTCCACCTCCTCAAAGAATTCAGGAATACGCGCATTCACCGATGCGCGATAACGCCACTGCATGCGCGGCAAGCCGTCCTGCAGTGCCTCAATCGCTGCCGACGCTATCGCTTCCGCCATCGCCTGGCCCGGACAAGCATGCGGGCCATGGCCGAATCCGAACACGCGCCCCTCAGCGCGCGGATCGCGGCTTGCCGCAGCCAGCACCAGCAGGATCACCTGCCCTTTTTGCACGCGCACACCACCGATGCCGGCATCTTCGGCCACAAAGCGGCGCGTGTTCTGCACCGGCGGGGCCATGCGTGCGACGTCACGCACCAGCGAGGCTGCATTTACAGGCCACGAGGCGCCGCGCTGCAGCGCGACGACCGTATTGCCTATCAGGCCCGCCGTTGCTTCGTAAGTCTGCGACAGCAAACCAACAAGATTCGCGAGTATCGCATGATCGTTGTCCCAGCCGGCTTCCTCGGCCTCATGCACCACAGCCTCCAGCAGCGATCCGGCACGGGGCGATTGTAATAGCGCGCGGAAGGCATCCAGCAACTCCAGGCTCGCGCCGTGCGCCGCCGCAATCTGCGCGGCGCTGCTCAAGGGAGACAGGCATGCCACGAAACGTCCCAGCCACCACGCCAGCGCCGGCAGTTGCGCATCGTCGAAACCCAGCAGGCTGGCGACCGTACGCACCGGCACTTCCATCATCCACTGCGACACACGCGGGGCCGTCATGGGCGTAGCGCCGGCCAGCTCACGCGCGATGCGCGATGCCACTGCGCGGACCTGTTCGAGCGGCACGCTGCCGAGCGCGCGCTGCAAGGCCATTTTGGGTGAGGCATGGCGTTCGCCCTCATTCATGCGCACCAGCGCAGCAAACACTTCGCCCGCGCTGCCGCCGGTAATCGCCGCTGGCACTGGCTCAGCGGGCGGGCGCACGCGGCAAGCGGCATGCGTCATCACTTCCATGACCAGCGCCGGACTGGCCGCAATCCACATCCCTTCGCGCCACACCAGCCGGGGTTCGCGCGCCAGCGCTGCATAGAATTCGTAGGGATCGGCACTGGTTACCGCCGCAACAGGATTCTGCATTTCGATACTCCAGCAAAGTGAAAGAAATTGCAGTATGCTGAAAAACCACCATCAACATTTCGTCCGACACCGAACTATGGATGCACACGCCGATTACCACCTCGCCCGCGTTGCCGGCGCCATCGCCGAGCCGGCACGTGCCCGCATGCTGTGCTGCCTGCTCGACGGCCATGCGCGCACGGCCACCGAGCTCTCGGCCGTTGCTGAGGTCAGCGCCTCTACTGCCAGTGCCCATCTGGCGCGGCTGAAGGACGACCGCCTTCTGGTGCAGGTCGCACAGGGCAAACACCGCTACTACCAGATTGCCGATGCCGACGTGGGTGCGGCGCTGGAAGCCCTGCTGGTGGTGGCGGGCCTGCCGCGTCCACAGTTCAAACCCAATACGCCGGACCGCCTGCGCAACGCGCGCACCTGCTACGACCACATGGCCGGCACCATTGCCGTCCGCCTGCACGATCACTTCGCCGAACAGGGCTGGCTGGCGACCAATGGCGACAACGAATATGCCCTGACGCCGGAAGGCGAACAACAATTCGTGCAACTCGGCCTGGACTTGCAAGCGATGCGCAAGCTGCGCCGGCGTTTCGCCTGCCCTTGCCTGGACTGGAGCGAACGCCGTCCCCATCTCGGCGGTGCACTGGGCGCGGCCCTGCTGCAACTGGCGCTGAAGAAGGGCTGGGTCGAACAGGATCTCGACAGCCGCGCGCTCAGCGTGCCGCCAAAAGGACAACGCCAGATGCTGGCCGCCTTCGGCCTAAGCACGGCTTAAGATAGTGATAAGATGATAAAGCTCTGGACTGTCCAGCTACCCGACCGGAGACCATCGACCATGAAACAGCTGATCCGCGACAACAAGGGCTTTATCGCATTCCTCGTGCTGCTCGGCATATTCCGCACGGCGTTTGCGGACTGGAATCCGATTCCCTCGGCTTCCATGCATCCCAATCTGCTGGAAGGCGACGTCGTATTCGTCAACCGTGTGGCCTACGATCTGAAAGTCCCGCTTACCGACGTATCGCTGACCCACCTCGGCGATCCGCAGCGCGGCGACATCGTCACTTTCAGCTCGCCGAAAGACGGCACGCGCCTGATCAAGCGTATCGCAGCCTTGCCCGGCGATAAAGTCGAAATGCGCGGCGAACGTCTCATCATCAACGGCAAACCCGCGYAGTATTCGGTGATCGACAATGCCACCGAAACGATCGCCAACGTGGGCGATCTGAAAGCGCTGCGCCTGAACGAGAATAACGGCAAGGCCAGTTACAGCATCCAGGTGCTGCCGGAAATCCAGGCCCGCCGCGACTTCGGTCCCGTTACCGTTCCCGCCGACAGCTACCTGATGCTGGGCGATAACCGCGACAACAGCGCCGATTCGCGTTTCATCGGCTTCGTGCCGCGCAAGCTGCTGATCGGCCGCGCCGAGCGCATTCTGGTGTCGGCGGACATCCAGGGCAACTGGGCGCCGCGCACGGAGCGCATCGGCATGAGCCTGCGCCACGAATGATTGAATTTGATGCCCTGAGCAAGCAATACGGCAGCTACCACGCCGTGCATCCACTGTCGCTGACGGTGGGGCGCGGCGAAGTTTTTGGTTTCCTCGGCCCGAACGGCGCCGGCAAGACCACCACCATCCGCATGATGATGGGCATTCTCGTCCCGAGTGCCGGACGTGTGCTGATCGATGGCCTGGACTGCCACGCCCAGGCGGCGGAGGTGAAACGCCACGTCGGCTACCTGCCGGACAATCCCATCTTCTATGATTACCTGCGCGGCCGCGAAATTCTGCAATTCGTCGCCGAGATGCACGGCTTCACGCGCTGCGAAGCGATCGCGCGTGCCGCCAGGCTGCTTGATGAATTCGGGCTGGACGAAGTGAGCGAGGAATTCGCCGTCAACTATTCCATGGGCATGAAGAAGAAGCTGGGCCTGGCCTGCGCGCTGGTGCATGACCCGGCCGTGCTGATTCTGGATGAACCCATCAACGGCCTCGATCCGCGCGCTGCACGCGAAGTGCAGGAACGCCTGATCGCCAGCGCGGCACGCGGAAAAACCATTTTCGTTTCCACCCACCTGCTCGATATGGCGGAGCGCATGTGCAACCGCGTCGGCATCATCAACCGCGGCATGCTGGTGGCCACCGGTTCGGTCGACGAATTGYGCGGCGCCTCCAGCGTCAATAGCTCGCTGGAAGAAGTCTTCCTGAAAGTGACCAGCGAAGCGGAAGCATGATGGACGCTTTCCTGCCCGGTGCCGGACGCGCCTTCTGGTTGCTGTTCCGCCTCCGTGTGCGGCGCATGTTCAATATGAGCGGCATGCTGTTCAGGCGCCGCGCCAAGGGCGGCAAGAGCCGTCCTGCCACAGCGGGAAAAGGCGGCGTGCGCGTGCTGGTCACGCTGATGATGGCCGGCTTCATGACGGCGGCCTTCGTCAATATGAGCAGCATGACGATCCTGAATCTGAACTGCCATCTCGGCGCCGGCAGTTATTGTGACGCTCAGATCACCGCGCATTTGCACGAAGCGGTGGCCGCTGTCGCAGCATCCGCTTTCAGCCCCGCGCTTGCGCAAGGTATCGCCCTGGAACTGGCGGCCCTTGTGCTGGTTGCCATCATACTTCCCCTCGGCAGCAAGGAACTGGCCAATCCGGACTGGGATCTGGAGTGGCTGATCACCCTGCCCATGCAGCGCAATACGCTGTTGTGGGCACGTATAGCGGAACGCGCCATCGCCAACCCGACCGGCTGGCTGACACTATGGCCGCTGTGCCTGATGATCGCCTGGCACTCCGGCTTTCGCTGGACCGCGCCTTTGCTGGCAACCGCGGTCGCGCTCCTGCTGCTCGTCATCGCCGCCGCGGTGCGCACCGTTGTGGATACCGGTCTTCGCTTGCGCCTTGCGCCATCGCAGCTGCGCAATCTGCAGGCCGTGGCATCGGTTGCCAGCCTGCCACTGATGTACTTCGTCATGTCGCTCAGCATGCCGACCGCTGCGTTGACAATGGGCTGGGCCGCGCGCGCGCCCGCGTGGCTGCTCTGGACGCCGGCAGGCCTTGTCGTGCAGGCGCTGAATACGCGCAATGCCGTCCACGCCGCCATCGCTGCTGCGCTGCTGATCGCGCAAGCCATATTGACCGGCTGGGCGTGCATGGTAGTCCTGCGCGCGCTGCTGGCCAACGGTGTCGTCGCCACCGGCTCACGCGAGACAGGCCGCAAGGCCGCAACTCCCTCGGCTGCCGCGACGGCCATCAGCGCCGCGCCATCACGCACCTTGATCGGCACGCCACTACAGCGCCGCGAACTGCGCCTGCTTAGCCGCGACCGCGGCTTCCTCGTGCAAAGCCTGCTTCTACCGGTCATCATCATCGGCAGCCAGCTGATCTTCAACGGCAAAATCGAAAACACCGCCGAACTGGGCGCGAATCCGAGCGTGCTGGCGGCGATGGCGTTCGGCATCGGCGGCTATGTGCTGATGCTGTCGGCGTTTCAGACGCTGAACCGGGAGGGCCAGGCATTGTGGATGCTTTACACCTTCCCGCGTTCCATCGAAAGCGTGTTGAAGGAAAAGGCGCAGTTGTGGGCGGCATTGGCCACCTTCTACCCGCTGGTCATCTTCGGCGTCGGCATCGCGTGCGGCGCGAAGCCGGACGTGCAATTTTTCAGCCTGATGATTCTCGCACTGGCAGGCATTCCCATCTTTTCCATGATTGCCGTCTCGCTCGGCGTGTGGGGCTGCGATCCACTGGCGGAAGAGGCCAGCCAGCGCGTTCGGCCCACTTTCGTCTACACCTATTTCGTGCTGTGTTCCTTTTATACGATCGCTCTGTACACCTCCGAGTGGCATCTGAAGCTTGCCGTCATCGTGCTGATGGCTGCACTGGCGCTCGCGTTGTGGCAGAAAGCGCGCGATGCCTTGCCCTATATGCTCGATACTACCGCGACGCCACCGCCGCGCGTGTCCGCAGCGGATGGCATCATGGCAGCGCTGCTGTTCTTTACTATTCAGATCATTGCCCTGCTGTTCCTGTCCGGCCGCAGCCAGCCGACAATGGGTCATCTGACGTTCGCCTTTGCCATCGCCGGCGGCGTTACCTATGCACTGGCGCGCCTGATCTACTGGCGCTCGCGCACCGCCGGTGTGCCGCGCCTGCTGCCGGCCAGCTATGGCGCCGCAGCGGGATGGTCGCTGGCCATGGCTGCGATCGCGATCGGCTTCGCTGCCGCTTACCTGGCCGTGCTGCGCCACCTCGGCGTTTCCGTACCGGCGCTGAACGGCTCGATCAATTGGATACTGCCGCTCGCCGTACTGGCCGCGCCGCTATTCGAAGAATTCATTTTCCGCGGCCTGATCTTCGGCGGCCTGCGCCGCTCGATGCCCGCCGGCGCCGCCATGTTCGCCAGCGCCGCCATTTTCGCCGTCGTGCATCCGCCACTGTCCATGCTGCCAGTCTTTATCGTCGGTCTCTGCACCGCCGTCGCTTACGAACGCAGCAAGTCCCTGCTCGCCCCCATGCTTACCCACGCTCTCTATAATGCTGCGATGATCGCTTTGCAGATGTAAAAAAACGGCGGCCTGTTGCCAGGACCGCCGTAAGGGAAAGACGCCATGGGAAGCGCCTATGAACGCTTTACATTACAGATGCGTCGCGATTTGCGGCAGCAGCTGGTCGAAAGTGCGGCCTGTGCTGTTTTCGCCGATGGCGTGCATCTTCCATTCGCCGTTGTGGCGATACAGTTTGGCCATGATCTGCGCCGAGTGCGAACCCTGCACGGACAGGTTGAAGCGCGCCACTTCGCGGCCGTCTTCAGCATTCACCAGACGGCAGTAGGCGTTTTCCACCTGCGCGAAAGTCTGGCCGGTGAAGCTGTTCACGGTGAAGACCATGCTGCGCACCTTGTCCGGCACTTGCGACAGTGCCACCGCGATCTGCTCGTCGTCGCCATCGCCGGCACCGGTGCGGTTGTCGCCGCTGTGCACAACGCTGCCGTCGCGGCTTTTCAGCTGGCGGAACCAGACCACATCCACAGGATTATTGGTTTCATCGAACAGGACACAGGACGCGTCCAGGTCGACTTCCGCTGCGCGGGCGCCGAAGCCCAGGCCGAACAAGCCCTTGGTCTTGGCCACATCCCAGCCCAGGCCCATCGAAATCCGGTTCAGGCGACCGCCCGCTTCTTTTTCGAGCGAGATCTTCTGACCCTTTTGCAAATTCACTGACATACTTAACCTCCCTGACGATTGCGCAACAGCCAGCTCGTGAAAGCATCGCGGTTGCGCGAACAGATCAACACCTTGCCCTGGCCGGAGAAGCGCAATACCACGCCTTCGCCGCTGGTCACGCTGTTCACCAGGCTGCCCAGCAGGCCGCCGCCGGAGCGGGTGGCCACGGACAACTCATAACGCAGCCCGGAATCCCAGGCCACCACGTGAGCGTTGTCGATCACAATTTCCTTGCCCGGTTCAACGTCCAGCTGCGACATCGAACCGAATCCGCTCACCACCAGCTGGCCGCTGCCGGCCGTTTCGGTGATGAAGAAGCCACCGCTCTGCCCGAACAGCGCATTGCCCAGGCTTTGCGTACGCACCTTGAGGTCCACGCCGCCAGTGGCGGCGACAAAGGCGCCATCGCTGATCATGTACTGGCGCGCGCCTACGTCGACCACCTGCATCGCGCCAGGCAGCGTCGGCGACAGCAGGCAATCACCGTTGCCGCGCACCGCCTCGATGTGCTGCTGGAAGAAGGACTCGCCGTTGGCAAAGGTGCGCATCAATGCGCTGCCCAAACCGCCGGTCATCTTGCCCTTCAGCTCCAGTGCCGATTCCATCATCACCATGGCGTTCGATTCGCAATAAATCTTCTCGCCCTGCTTCATCGACACATGGAGGAAGGGATCGACGTCCCCGGTAACGGTAAAGACGGTCATACCTTCACGCCGAAGGAGGAAGCCAGTGCGCCCAGGCCGCCTTTGTAGCCCTGGCCCACGGCCTTGAACTTCCAGTCGCCGGCGTTGCGGTACACCTCGCCGAACACCAGCGAAGTCTCGGTCGAACCGTCTTCGGACAGGTCATAGCGGGCGATCTCGCCGTTGTTTGCGCCATTCACGCAGCGTACAAAGGCACGCTGTACCTGGCCGAAATTCTGGCGGCGCGAGTCCGCTTCGTGGATCGTCACGCAGATCGCGATGCGCTCCACATCGGTCGGCACGCGGGTCAGGTCGATACTGACCGTTTCATCGTCGCCGTCGCCGGCGCCGGTGCGGTTGTCGCCGCTATGTGCGACTGCGCCGTCGCTGGACTTCAGGTTGTTGTAGAAGATGAAGTCGAGGTCATTGCGTACTTTGCCATCCACTTTCAGCAGGAAGGCCGAACCGTCGATGTCGAATGCCGCGCCATCGGTCTGGCGCACATCCCAGCCCAGTCCCACCGTCAGTTTCGACAGGCCCGGGGCTTCTTTGCTCAGGTTGACGTTACCGCCTTTTTGCAGACTGATTGCCATGATTTGCTACTCCTTGAGTGTCAGACACCTTGCATGCGCGGCGGGCCGGTGTCTAATAAGCGCGCCGCGTTTCCTTACTCGCCCTTACGCTGCTTGCAGCAGGGCTTTTTCCTTGTTGCGGTGGCGGATCGAAGACCACAGCGAACCTGCAATGAAGGCCACACCAATCAGGCCGGTCACCACTTCAGGGATGTGAAACTTCATACTCGCCAACATGATCACTGCCAGAATGCCGATTGCGTAGTGAGCACCGTGTTCCAGGTACACGTACTGGTCGAGCGTGCCCTTGTGGACCAGGTAGACCGTCAGAGAACGCACGAACATCGCACCAATCGCCAGGCCCAGCATGATGATGACGACGTCGCTGGTGATCGCAAACGCGCCAATCACACCGTCGAAGCTGAACGAAGCATCCAGCACTTCCAGGTAGAGGAAGCCGCCGATACCGCCACGCTTCACCATCTCGCCCACATTGCCGCCACCCTCTTCTTCCTTTTCCAGGAAGCTGGACAGCGCATCCACCGCCACGTAAATCAGCACGCCCCAGATACCGGACACCAGCACGATCAGCTTCTGTGCTTCGTCCACGATGGACAGGCTGCCCAGCAAAATGCCCAGCGCCACCATCACGGAAATCGACGACACTTTGCCCAGCGCGCCGAGCTTGCGTTCGACGTTGCCCAGCCAGTGCAGCTCCTTCTCGTGGTCCAGCAGGAAATTCAGGAACACCATCAGCAGGAACATGCCGCCAAAGGCCGCCACTTCCGCGTGGTGATTCGTCAGGTGCATCGAGAACGATTTCGGATCATTGATCGCCAGCGACCACACTTCCGGTACGCTCAGGTTTGCCGCGACGGCCACAATCACCAGCGGGAACAGCAAGCGCATGCCGAACACCGCGATGATGATGCCCACGCCGAGGAACAGCTTCTGCCAGAAGGCGTCCCAGGTTTTGAGCACGGAGGCGTTGACCACCGCGTTGTCGAAGGACAGCGAAACTTCCATCACGCYCAGGATCAATGCGATCCACAGCGCGGACAGTGCCCCGGTCCAGCCAGTATGTTGGTATCCCCACCAGCCTGCTGCCGCAAGAC
>NZ_JBFRDW010000205.1:0-11686 GCF_052113985.1 Pseudoduganella sp. RAF53_2
ACCGGCTCCATCGAGCTGCCGAAGGACAAGGAAATGGTTATGCCTGGCGATAACGTGTCGATCACCGTCAAGCTGATCTCCCCGATCGCTATGGAAGAAGGTCTGCGCTTCGCAATCCGCGAAGGCGGCCGTACCGTTGGCGCCGGCGTGGTTGCCAAGATCATCGACTAAGAGCGATCTGAATCCGAGCCAAGACTAGCGCCCGTCTCTGATGGGTGCTAGAATTACGGATTCCACTGATAAAGTTTTACACGTAGGGGCGTAGCTCAATTGGCAGAGCGTCGGTCTCCAAAACCGAAGGTTGGGGGTTCGATGCCCTCCGCCCCTGCCACCGAATATGGTGCAGGGCACCGAAAGTAAAAAGTAAATGTCTAATCAATCCGTGCAAACCGTTAGCACGACGAACGATAAGTTCAAAGTCGTGCTGGCAGTGGTTGCGCTGGTTGCGGGCGTAGTCGGGTTCTTCTACCTGGCAGGTCAACCAACCCTGGTGCGAGCGATCGCGCTTGTGGTTGGTTTGCTCGTTTCCGCCGGCATCGCGTACACCTCGACCACTGGTCGCGAATTCATGAATTTCGCGAAAGAGTCCGTTCGCGAGACTAAGAAAGTGGTATGGCCAACCCGCAAGGAGGCAACCCAGATCACCCTGATCGTCTTCGGCTTCGTGCTGGTGATGGCGGTGTTCCTGTGGGGTACGGATAAGATTCTGGAATTCCTGTTGTACGACGTCATCCTGGGTTGGAAGAAATAATGAGCGAAATTGTGCAAGACGAGCCGGGCAAGGAAGAGCCTGAGCAGGCGGTTTCCACGCCGGTCAGCAACAAGCGCTGGTACGTCGTCCACGCCTACTCCGGTATGGAGAAGAGCGTACAGCGAGCCCTGATGGAGCGCGTTGAGCGCGCCGGCATGCAAGAGCAGTTCGGCCAGATCCTGGTTCCGACTGAAGAGGTCGTTGAAGTGCGCAACGGCCAGAAGTCCGTTACCGAGCGCCGTTTCTTCCCGGGCTACGTCCTGGTGGAAATGGAAATGACGGACGAAACCTGGCACCTGGTGAAGAACACCAGCAAAGTGACCGGTTTCATTGGCGGCAAGTCGAACAAGCCGACCCCGATTCCTGCGCGCGAGATCGACAAGATCATGCAGCAGATGCAGGAGGGTGTGGAAAAGCCGCGTCCAAAAGTGCTGTACGAAGTGGGCGAGCAAGTCCGCATCAAGGATGGTCCGTTCACCGACTTCAACGGCAATGTCGAAGAAGTCAATTACGAGAAGTCCAAGGTGCGTGTATCGGTCACCATCTTCGGCCGCGCAACCCCTGTCGAACTCGAATTCGGCCAGGTCGAAAAAGTTTAACGCCGCGGCGGAGCGTTTAATCCGCCACCAAGAGGAGCCCCGCCGCGTGCGGGGCGCTACTACTCAATCCAACGATAGGAAGTGCCCAAATGGCAAAGAAAATCATTGGCTTTATCAAGCTGCAAGTGCCAGCTGGTAAGGCAAACCCATCCCCTCCGATCGGCCCGGCTCTGGGTCAGCGCGGTCTGAAYATCATGGARTTCTGCAARGCGTTCAACGCSCAGACCCAAGGTATGGAACCAGGCATGCCGATCCCTGTGATCATCACCGCCTTCGCGGACAAGTCCTTCACCTTCGTGATGAAGACCCCGCCAGCGACCTACCTGATCAAGAAGCACTCCGGCGTGCAAAAAGGCTCCTCCAAGCCGCACACCGACAAGGTCGGCAAGCTGACCCGCGCTCAAGCGGAAGAAATCGCTAAACTGAAGACCCCGGACCTGACCGCTGCCGATCTGGAAGCGGCTGTGCGCACCATCGCTGGTTCCGCACGCTCCATGGGCATCACCGTAGAGGGCATCTGATCATGGCAAAACTGTCCAAGCGCGCTCAAGCCATCAAGGCTAAAGTAGACCGTACCAAAGTGTACGCCTTCGACAACGCAGTGTCCCTGGTGAAAGAACTGGCCACCGCCAAGTTCAACGAATCCATCGACGTGTCCGTCCAGCTGGGCGTGGACCCGAAGAAGTCCGACCAGGTGGTGCGTGGCTCCGTGGTTCTGCCAGCAGGCACCGGCAAGACCGTTCGCGTTGCCGTGTTCGCTTCCGGCGACAAGGCTGAAGCAGCGAAAGCCGCTGGCGCCGACGTGGTAGGTATGGAAGACCTGGCCGAGCGCGTCAAAGCCGGCGACATGCCGTTCGACGTGGTCATCGCTTCCCCAGACACCATGCGTATCGTTGGTACCCTGGGCCAGATCCTGGGCCCACGCGGCCTGATGCCTAACCCGAAAGTTGGCACCGTAACCCCGGACGTGGCTGGCGCCGTGAAGAACGCCAAGGCCGGTCAGGTTCAGTACCGTACCGACAAGGCAGGTATCATCCACGCGACCATCGGCCGCAAGTCGTTCACCGACGCTGATCTGAAGACCAACCTGGTTGCTCTGATCGACGCGCTGAACAAGGCCAAGCCTGCTTCGTCCAAAGGCGTGTACCTGCGCAAAGTGTCGATTTCCTCGACCATGGGCGCTGGCGTGCGTGTTGACCACGCTACCCTGGCAGCGTAATGAATTAAGTCCCCGCCGAAAGGTGGGGCGGATCTTTGGGCTGGCAGGGGCAACCCTGTCAGGCCTTCAAAGACCGTTGGGCTCGATGCATCAAGCAGGCATGGGGTTAATCGCCGGAAGGCGCCCAACGCAGATGGTGTACCCGAACAAGTTTCTGTAGTCCATTGGACTCCTAAACCTCGGACGCCGTTGTTCGAACCGATGTGCGGCGCAAGCCAAGCATCATTTAAGGAGGTTGACCGTGGGTCTCAATCTGAATGACAAAAAGGCCGTCGTCGCCGAAGTTTCCGCAAAAGTAGCAACTGCGCAAACTATCGTCGTGGCCGAATACCGTGGCATCCAGGTTGGTCACTTGACTCAACTCCGTGCTAAAGCGCGTGCGCAAGGCGTGTACATTCGTGTTCTGAAGAACACCCTGGCACGCCGTGCAGTAGAAGGCACGCAGTTCGCCCCTCTGGCCGATTCCATGACCGGTCCGCTGATCTATTCGATCTCGGATGATGCCGTTGCTGCAGCGAAAGTCGTCGCCGACTTCGCCAAGACCAACGACAAACTGGTTGTGAAGGCTGGTAACTTTGCCGGTAAACAGCTCGACGTAGCTGGCGTTACCGCACTGGCGAGCATTCCAAGCCGTGAAGTCCTCATCTCGCAGCTGTTGGGCGTTATGCTGGCTCCGGTGTCGGGCTTTGCACGTGGTCTGGCTGCTCTGGCAGCCAAGAAAGAAACCGAAGCCGCTTAATCGCTGGCTTAGTTTCTTAGTCAATACCAATTCTGTAGTATTACAAACAAATTAGGAGTTTCAAATGGCAATTTCCAAAGACGACATCCTGAACGCAGTGTCCGAAATGTCCGTAATGGACCTGAACGAACTGGTTAAGGCTTTCGAAGAAAAGTTCGGCGTGTCCGCCGCTGCAATGGCAGCTCCGGCTGCTGGCGGCGCCGCTGCCGGTGCAGCTGCTGCTGAAGAGCAGACCGAATTCAACCTGGTTCTGTCCGAAGTGGGCGCGAACAAAGTTGGCGTGATTAAGGCAGTTCGCGAAATCACCGGTCTGGGCCTGAAAGAAGCCAAGGACCTGGTTGACGGCGCACCGAAGACCGTGAAAGAAGCCCTGTCGAAAGCTGACGCTGAAGCCGCTAAGAAGAAGCTGGAAGAAGCTGGCGCCAAGGCCGATCTGAAGTAATTTGCGTAAGGCGGGGCAACCCGCTAAACGTGGGAAGCCAATCGGCGGATCTCCTCGGAAGAGGGGTCCGCCTTTGGCTCCTTTGTCGTCTGTGTTGTTGATGTTGTTGTTTTGATGTTGTTTAGCAGTGTGATTTAACGCAGTGGCTTGAGGTTTTGGCTGGCGTGTGCCAGTCAAAACCTGAAGCCTCTATCCTTTCCTGTCACTCACGGAGTGTCCATGCACTACTCATTTACTGAGAAGAAACGCATTCGCAAGTCTTTTGCGAAACGCGCCAACGTCCACAACGTTCCGTTCCTGCTGGCTACCCAGCTCGAGTCGTACGAAAACTTCTTGCAGGAGCACACTCCGGTTGCAACGCGCAAGAACGAAGGCCTGCAGTCCGCCTTCACCTCGATCTTCCCTATTGTTTCCCATAACGGCTTTGCCCGTCTGGAATTCCTGTCCTACGTACTGGGCGACCCCGCCTTCGACGTCAAGGAATGCCAGCTGCGCGGCCTGACCTTCGCGTCGCCGCTGCGCGCCAAGGTGCGTCTGGTGATCCTGGACAAGGAATCGCCAACCAAGCCCGTCGTGAAGGAAATGAAGGAGCAGGAAGTCTACATGGGCGAACTGCCCCTGATGACCAGCACCGGTTCGTTCGTGATCAACGGTACTGAGCGTGTGATCGTTTCTCAGCTGCATCGCTCCCCGGGCGTGTTCTTCGAGCACGACCGCGGCAAGACCCACTCGTCCGGCAAGCTGCTGTTCTCGGCCCGTATCATTCCTTACCGCGGTTCCTGGCTGGACTTCGAGTTCGACCCGAAAGACATCCTGTACTTCCGCGTCGACCGCCGCCGCAAGATGCCGGTATCGATCCTGCTGAAGGCGATCGGCATGACCCCGGAACAGATCCTGGCGAACTTCTTCGTCTTCGACAACTTCAACCTGCGTTCGGAAGGCGCCGAGATGGAGTTCGTGTCCGAACGCCTGCGCGGCGAAGTCGCGCGCTTCGACATCGTCGATCCGAAGTCGGGCAAGACCATCGTGGTCAAGGACAAGCGTATCAACGCCAAGCACGTGCGCGAAATCGAGCAGGCCGGCATCCAGCACATCTCCGTGCCGGAAGACTACCTGCTGGGCCGCGTGCTGGCCAAGAACATCGTTGATCCGGAAACCGGCGAAATCGTGGCCCTGGCCAACGACGAGCTGACCGAAGAAACCCTGGGCAAGCTGCGCGACGCCAACATCAACGCCATCCAGACGCTGTACACCAACGATCTGGACCAGGGCGGCTACATCTCCCAGACCCTGCGTATCGACGACACCGCCGACCAGACCGCGGCCCGTATCGCGATCTACCGCATGATGCGTCCTGGCGAACCGCCAACCGAAGAGTCGGTGGAAGCCCTGTTCAACGGCCTGTTCTACAGCCCTGAGCGCTACGACCTGTCGGCCGTGGGCCGCATGAAGTTCAACCGCCGTATCGGCCGTGACGAACTGACCGGCGCCATGACCCTGTCGAACGAAGACATCCTGGCCGTGATCAAGATCCTGGTTGAGCTGCGCAATGGCCGCGGCGAAGTGGACGATATCGACCACCTGGGTAACCGTCGCGTGCGTTGCGTGGGCGAGCTGGCCGAGAACCAGTTCCGCGCCGGCCTGGTGCGCGTCGAGCGCGCCGTGAAAGAGCGTCTGGGCCAGGCGGAAGCCGACAACCTGATGCCGCACGACCTGATCAACTCCAAGCCGATTTCGGCTGCCATCCGCGAGTTCTTCGGTTCGTCCCAGCTGTCGCAGTTCATGGACCAGACCAACCCGCTGTCCGAGATCACCCACAAGCGCCGTGTTTCCGCACTGGGCCCTGGCGGTCTGACCCGCGAACGCGCCGGCTTCGAGGTGCGCGACGTGCACCCGACCCACTACGGCCGCGTATGCCCGATCGAAACGCCTGAAGGCCCGAACATCGGTCTGATCAACTCGCTGGCACTGTACGCCCGCCTGAACGAATACGGCTTCCTGGAAACCCCGTACCGCAAGGTCGAAGGCTCCAAGGTGACCGACAAGATCGATTACCTGTCCGCGATCGAAGAAGGCCGCTACATCATCGCCCAGGCAAACGCCAAGGTGAATGAGCAGGGCCAGCTGGTCGACGAACTGGTATCGTCCCGTGAAGCCGGCGAAACCATCCTGGTTTCCCCAGAGCGCGTGCAGTACATGGACGTGGCCCCAGGCCAGATCGTGTCCGTGGCAGCATCGCTGATTCCATTCCTGGAGCACGATGACGCGAACCGTGCACTGATGGGCGCCAACATGCAGCGTCAGGCTGTGCCTTGCCTGCGTCCTGAAAAGGCGCTGGTCGGTACCGGCATCGAGCGCACCGTGGCAGTCGACTCCGGCACCACCGTGCAGGCACTGCGCGGCGGCGTGGTGGACTACATCGATGCGGGCCGCGTCGTGATCCGCGTGAACGATGAAGAAGCACAGGCTGGCGAAGTCGGTGTGGACATCTACAACCTGATCAAGTACACCCGTTCCAACCAGAACACCAACATCAACCAGCGTCCGATCGTCAAAGTGGGCGACCGTGTGGCCAAAGGCGACGTGATCGCCGACGGCGCATCGACCGACCTGGGCGAACTGGCACTGGGCCAGAACATGACCGTGGCCTTCATGCCATGGAATGGTCTGAACTTCGAAGACTCGATCCTGATCAGCGAAAACGTCGTGAAAGACGACCGCTACACCTCGATCCACATCGAAGAACTGAGCGTAGTTGCGCGTGACACCAAGCTGGGCCCTGAAGAAATCACCCGCGATATCTCCAACCTGGCTGAGAACCAGCTGGCGCGTCTGGACGAATCCGGCATCGTGTACATCGGCGCTGAAGTGCAGGCCGGCGACACCCTGGTTGGTAAGGTGACCCCGAAAGGCGAAACCCAGCTGACCCCGGAGGAGAAGCTGCTGCGCGCGATCTTCGGCGAAAAAGCGTCCGACGTGAAGGACACCTCGCTGCGCGTGCCGTCTGGCATGGTTGGTACCGTGATCGACGTGCAAGTGTTCACCCGCGAAGGCATCCCACGCGACAAGCGCGCCCAGCAGATCATCGACGATGAACTGAAGCGCTTCCGTCTGGACCTGAACGACCAGATGCGTATCGTGGAAGGCGACGCCTTCCAGCGTCTGGAAAAGACCCTGATTGGCCAGGTGGTCAACGGYGGTCCGAAGAAGCTGGCGAAAGGCGCCAAGATCACCAAGGAATACCTGGATGATCTGGACAAGTTCCACTGGTTCGACATCCGCCCTGCGGAAGACAGCCTGGCCGCCGCACTGGAAGCCATCAAGGAATCGATCAACGAGAAGCGCCACCAGTTCGACCTGGCCTTCGAAGAGAAGCGCAAGAAGCTGACCCAGGGCGACGAGCTGCAGCCTGGCGTGCAGAAGATGGTCAAGGTTTACCTGGCCGTTAAGCGCCGCCTGCAGTCCGGCGACAAGATGGCAGGCCGCCACGGTAACAAGGGTGTGGTCTCGCGTATCGTTCCGGTGGAAGACATGCCTTACATGGCGGACGGTACTCCGGCCGACGTGGTGCTGAACCCGCTGGGTGTTCCGTCCCGTATGAACGTGGGTCAGATCCTGGAAACCCACCTGGGCTGGGCAGCGAAGGGCCTGGGCATCCGTATCGGCGAAATGCTGCAAGCGCAGATCAAGGTCGAAGAGATGCGCAAGTACCTGACCACCGTGTACAACGAGACCGGTTCGAAGGAAGACATCGCCAACTTCAGCGACGACGAAATCATGTCGCTGGCGGCCAACCTGAAGAAGGGTGTTCCGTTCGCAACCCCAGTGTTCGACGGTGCGCACGAATCCGAAATCCGCCGCATGCTGGACCTGGCGTACCCGGACGAGATCGCAACCAAGCTGGGCATGACCGAATCGAAGAACCAGGTCACCATGTACGACGGCCGCACCGGCGAAGCCTTCGAACGCAAGGTTACCGTGGGCGTGATGCACATGCTGAAGCTGCACCACCTGGTGGACGACAAGATGCACGCACGTTCGACCGGTCCTTACTCGCTGGTGACCCAGCAGCCTCTGGGCGGTAAGGCGCAGTTCGGCGGCCAGCGCTTCGGTGAGATGGAAGTGTGGGCGCTGGAAGCATACGGCGCCTCCTACGTGCTGCAAGAAATGCTGACCGTGAAGTCCGACGACGTGAACGGCCGTACCAAAGTGTACGAAAACCTCGTCAAGGGCGACCACGTGATCGATGCCGGCATGCCGGAATCGTTCAACGTGCTGGTGAAGGAAATCCGTTCCCTGGGTATCGATATCGACCTGGAACGCGGCTAAAGCCTACGGCCGAAAACAGGTGGCAGCCACGGCGTGGCAGCCACCAGGTTTCCGCCTCGGGTTTCAAGCAGTTCACCAACACGCAAATTTAGAATTCATCACTACCTGGAGTGATACATGAAAGCCCTGCTCGACCTGTTCAAGCAAGTACAGCAAAACGAGTCCTTCGACGCGATCAAGATCGGTCTGGCCTCGCCTGAAAAAATTCGTTCCTGGTCTTACGGCGAAGTTAAAAAGCCTGAGACCATCAACTACCGTACCTTCAAGCCAGAGCGCGATGGTCTGTTCTGCGCCAAGATCTTTGGCCCGATCAAGGACTACGAATGCCTGTGCGGCAAGTACAAGCGCCTGAAGCACCGCGGTGTCATCTGCGARAAGTGCGGCGTTGAAGTGACSCTGGCCAARGTKCGCCGTGAGCGYATGGGCCACATYGARCTGGCYKCGCCGRYYGCSCACATCTGGTTCCTGAARTCGCTGCCKTCGCGTCTGGGTATGGTCTTGGACATGACCCTGCGCGATATCGAACGCGTGCTGTACTTCGAAGCATACGTGGTGACCGATCCAGGCATGACCCCGCTGAAGAAGTGCCAGATCATGTCGGAAGACGATTACGCCGCCAAGTACGAAGAGTACGGCGATGACTTCACCGCCTTCATGGGCGCGGAAGGTATCCGTGAACTGCTGCGCTCGATCGACATCCACCGCGATGCCGAAGCCCTGCGCGTGGAGCTGAAGGAATCGAAGTCCGAAGCGAAGATCAAGAAGTACGCCAAGCGCCTGAAAGTGCTGGAAGCGTTCCAGCGTTCCGGGCCTGATGGAGCTGCGTGCTCCAGAGATCATCACGCGCAACGAAAAGCGCATGCTGCAGGAAGCAGTGGACTCGCTGCTGGACAACGGCCGTCGCGGCAAGGCGATGACCGGCGCCAACAAGCGTCCGCTGAAGTCGCTGGCTGAAATGATCAAAGGTAAGGGCGGCCGCTTCCGTCAGAACCTGCTGGGTAAGCGCGTCGACTACTCCGGCCGTTCCGTGATCGTGGTGGGTCCACAGCTGAAACTGCACCAGTGYGGTCTGCCGAAGCTGATGGCCCTGGAACTGTTCAAGCCATTCATCTTCAATAAACTGGAGTTGATGGGCTTGGCCACCACCATCAAGGCTGCCAAGAAACTGGTTGAGCAACAGGAACCAGTGGTTTGGGACATCCTGGAAGAAGTGATCCGCGAACATCCGATCATGCTGAACCGTGCGCCGACCCTGCACCGTCTGGGTATCCAGGCGTTCGAGCCGGTGCTGATCGAAGGCAAGGCCATTCAGCTGCACCCGCTGGTCTGCGCGGCGTTCAACGCTGACTTCGACGGTGACCAGATGGCAGTTCACGTGCCGCTGTCCATCGAAGCACAGATGGAAGCCCGCACCCTGATGCTGGCCTCGAACAACATCCTGTTCCCGTCCAACGGCGAACCGTCGATCGTGCCGTCCCAGGATATCGTGCTGGGTCTGTACTACGCGACCCGCGAAGCAGTCAACGCCAAGGGCGAAGGCATGCTGTTCCCGGACGTGTCGGAAGTGATCCGCGCCTACGACAACAAGGAAGTTGAACTGGCCACCCGCATTACCGTACGTATCGTCGAGAATCCAAAAGATCCGGCGACCGGCGAGTTCGTGCGTACCCTGACCCGTTACGAGACCACCGTTGGCCGTGCCATCCTGTCCGAGATCCTGCCGAAGGGCCTGCCATTCTCCGTGCTGAACCGCGCGCTGAAGAAGAAGGAAATCTCGAAGCTGATCAACACTTCCTTCCGCAAATGCGGCCTGCGCGCGACCGTGGTGTTTGCCGACCAGCTGATGCAGTCGGGCTTCCGCCTGGCGACCCGCGCCGGTATCTCCATCTGCGTGGACGACATGCTGGTGCCGGAAGTGAAGAAGACCCTGATCGCCACCGCCGAATCCGAAGTCAAGCAGATCGAGCAGCAGTACGCTTCCGGTCTGGTGACCGCGGGCGAGCGCTACAACAAGGTCGTCGACATCTGGGGCAAGACCTCCGATGAAGTCGGCAAGGCGATGATGGACCACCTGAAGGTGGAAGACGTGATCCGCCGCGACGGCACCAAGTCGACCCAGGAATCGTTCAACGCGATTTACATGATGGCCGACTCGGGCGCCCGTGGTTCCGCTGCCCAGATCCGTCAGCTGGCCGGTATGCGTGGTCTGATGGCGAAGCCGGACGGCTCGATTATCGAAACGCCGATTACCGCGAACTTCCGCGAAGGCCTGAACGTTCTGCAGTACTTCATCTCGACCCACGGCGCTCGTAAAGGTCTGGCGGATACGGCACTGAAGACCGCGAACTCCGGTTACCTGACCCGCCGTCTGGTGGACGTGACCCAGGATCTGGTGGTGACCGAGGACGATTGCGGCACTTCCAACGGCACGCTGATGAAGGCGATGGTCGAAGGCGGTGAAGTGATCGAAGCCCTGCGCGACCGTATCCTCGGCCGCGTGGCCGGCACCGACATCGTCAATCCTGAAACCCAGGAAACCGCGTTCGAAGCCGGCACGCTGCTGGACGAAGACATGGTGGAAGAGATCGAGCGCATGGGCGTGGACGAAGTCAAAGTCCGCACCCCGCTGACCTGCGAAACCCGCTACGGCCTGTGCGCCAAGTGCTACGGCCGCGACCTGGGCCGCGGCATGCTGGTGAACTCCGGCGAAGCAGTGGGTGTTGTGGCAGCACAGTCGATCGGTGAGCCGGGTACCCAGCTGACCATGCGTACCTTCCACATCGGTGGTGCGGCGTCGCGTGCAGCAGTGGCCTCCTCGGTGGAAGCGAAGTCGAACGGTATCATCCGCTTCACCGCGACCATGCGTTACGTTACCAACGGCAAGGGCGCTCAGATCGTCATTTCCCGTTCCGGCGAAGTGCTGATTACCGACGACCACGGCCGTGAGCGCGAGCGTCACAAGGTGCCTTACGGCGCGACCCTGATCGTCAAGGATGGCATGACCGTGAAGGCTGGCGCTCCTCTGGCAACGTGGGACCCGCTGACCCGTCCGATCATTACCGAGTACGCCGGTACGGTGCGTTTCGAGAACGTCGAAGAAGGCGTGACCGTGGCCCGTCAGGTGGACGAGGTGACCGGTCTGGCAACCCTGGTGGTGATCGACGCCAAGCGTCGCGGCTCGCCGGGCAAGGCCATGCGTCCGCAGGTGAAACTGCTGAACGAAGACGGTCAGGAAGTGAAGATCGCCGGCACTGAACACGCAGTGGCGATCGGCTTCCAGGTTGGCGCGCTGATCATGGTGAAAGATGGCCAGCAAGTGTCCGTGGGTGAGGTTCTGGCGCGTATCCCGACCGAATCGCAGAAGACCCGTGACATTACCGGTGGTCTGCCACGCGTTGCGGAACTGTTCGAAGCACGTTCGCCGAAAGACGCGGGCATGCTGGCGGAAGTGACCGGTACTGTGGCCTTCGGTAAGGAAACCAAGGGCAAGCAGCGTCTGGAAATCACCGACATGGACGGCAACAAGCACGAGTTCCTGATTACCAAGGACAAGCAAGTGCTGGTGCACGACGGCCAGGTGGTGAACAAGGGCGAGATGATCGTGGAC
>NZ_JBFRDW010000206.1:0-8858 GCF_052113985.1 Pseudoduganella sp. RAF53_2
CCCTGGGTCTGGGTATCGACGGTATCATGGTTTACGATCCTAACTACAATACGGCACCCACGGTTGGCGGCGATTTCTACAAGCTGATTACCAATGCCACTGGATGCCCATGGAATGGCGGCAAGAACTATGTGTGGCCGGACCCGCAAACGGCGAGCAACAACAGCACCGTTCAGGAGCGTGTGGACGATCTGTGGCACGCGGCCATCAACGGTCACGGCAAATATTTCAGCGCCAAAGATCCACAGGACGTGGTGTCTGGCCTGAACGAAGCACTGTCCAACATCCAGGTGAGTGTTGGTGCTGCTGCGGCGGCTGCAACCTCGACGCCTAATATTTCGCAGCAGGACAACGACATCTTCTCCGACACTTTCACCACCGTGAAGTGGTATGGCGAATTGGCCGACAAGAAGATCGACCCGACCACGGGTATTGTGGGCAATGCCATCACCTGGATCAGCTCCGATACCGTTGGCCGCAAAGTCGCTGCCAGCACCGACAGCCGCAACATCTGGACCATGACCGAATCCGGTGCGGTGAAGGAATTCGATTACAGCCAGCTTTCGCCGACCATGCAGGGCTGGTTCGACAATAAGTGCCTGCTGCTTGCTCAGTGCAGCATGCTGTCGACTACCGACCGCGCCATTGTCAACAGCGGCGCCAATCTGGTGAACTGGCTGCGCGGCCAGCAGCAGTATGCGGATGACAAGCGCTTCCGCTCCTACACCAAGACCACCAACACGCCGAGCGGCGCCAGCGGCCCGGTGCCGATCGTGCTGGGCGATATCGCATCGTCCAAGCCGGCCTATGTGCGCGATCCGCGCAAGGGCYATACCGATGCCGGCTATCAGGCCTTTAAGAGTGATAATGCAGGCCGCCAGCCTGTGGTGTACACAGCGGCCAATGATGGCATGCTGCATTCGTTCGATGCCGCGACCGGCGAAGAGCTGTTTGCCTACGTGCCGCGCATCACGATGAAAAAGCTGTGGCAGCTCTCCAGCACGACCTATGGCACCAACCACATCTTCACGACCGATGGTTCGCCGGAAGTGGCGGACGTCCAGATCGACAATGTCTGGAAGACCGTCATGGTGGCTGGCCTGAATGGCGGTGGCCGCGGCTACTATGCGCTGGATGTGACGGCGGTGACTGGCCCGAACGACACGCCGAAGATCCTGTGGGAACTGTGCGCAGATTCTTCCGTCTGCAGCAATAACGATCCGGATCTCGGTCTGACTTTTGGTAACCCGCAGTTCGGGCGCTGGAATGGCCAATGGGTGGTGTTCCTGACTTCCGGCTATAACAATATTCCGGGCACTGACGGTGTCAGCACGGGCAATGGCCAGGGTTATCTGTACATTGTCGACATCAAGACGGGCAATATCCTGAAGAAAGTCGGTACCGGCTCCGGCGACTCGACTACGCCTTCCGGCCTGGCGAAAATTACTGCCATTACCGACGATCCGAACACGATTCCGGACGTCACCTACATCTATGGCGGCGACAATCAGGGCCAGATGTGGCGCTTCGATCTGACCGATAAAAACGGTGCGGTGGCAGTCGTCAAAATGGGCGATGCGGGCGTGAAGCAGCCGATCACCACCCGTCCGGACGTGACGCTGTGCGCGGTACAGCAGCCGAACGGTTCCCAGCTCGCCCAGCGCGTGGTGCTGTTTGGCTCGGGCCGCCTGCTGGATGTGCCGGATACCTCCAACGTCGATGTGCAAAGCCTCTATCTGCTGAAGGACTCCGGCTCGACGATTGATGTCCGTGGCTCGACCATGGTGCAGCAGGTGCTGTCGGGTGGCGGCACCAACACCCAGACTTTCACCATCACCAGCAATCCGGTGGATCTGCGTACCCAGAATGGCTGGTACTTTGACTGGAAGCTGAACGCCGGTGAACGTATGAACCTTGACCCGCAAATTGTCAGCGGCGTGGCCAGCGTGGTGACCAATATCCCGAGCTCTTCTTCGGACTGCTCGGTAGGCGGCACCAGTAATGTATATGCCGTGGACGTCTGCAACGGTACTGGCGTGAACAGCAATGTGGTGGGTGGCACGCTGTCCAATACCTCGGCGGCTGTAGGCTTCATCATCATCCGACTGCCGAAGGGTGAACTGAAGATGATTACCACTACCGCAAAAGGCGAAACGTTGACCAATCCAATCAGTGAACTTGATTCCGAAGGCGCCCACCCGGTCGGATGGCGCCGCGTGAAGGGGGATTGAGGTAAAATAGCGGGTTTCCCCGCTTTGCCTCACCCCCAAATCATGTCTGACGAATTGCTGAATGAAGCCGCTGCCTCGGGCAGCGGCAAGACTCCCGCTCTGATCGCCAAAGAGGTGCAGCGTCGCCGCACCTTCGGCATCATCTCCCACCCTGACGCGGGTAAAACCACGCTGACTGAAAAGCTGCTGCTGTTCTCGGGCGCGATCCAGATGGCCGGTACCGTGAAGGCGCGTAAGAGCGCGCGCCACGCCACCTCCGACTGGATGGAGATCGAGAAGCAGCGCGGCATTTCCGTGGCTTCGTCGGTGATGCAGTTCGATTTCCGCGACCACATCATCAACCTGCTGGACACTCCGGGCCACCAGGACTTCTCGGAAGATACCTATCGCGTGCTGACCGCCGTCGACTCCGGCCTGATGGTGATCGACGCGGCAAAAGGCGTGGAAGCGCAGACCATCAAGCTGCTGGACGTCTGCCGCATGCGCAATACGCCCATCGTCACCTTCATGAATAAGCTGGACCGCGAGTGCCGCGATCCGCTGGAGCTGCTGGACGAAGTCGAGTCCGTGCTGAAGATCCAGTGCGCGCCGGTGACCTGGCCGATCGGCATGGGCAAGAACTTCCGCGGCGTGTACCACCTGCTGCGCGACGAAGTGCTGCTGTTCCGTGCCGGCGAGGAAAGCGCAAGCCAGACGTTCGAAGTCGTCAAGGGCATCGACAATCCGAAGCTGCAGGAGATGTTCCCGCAGGAGATGGACCAGCTGCGCATGGAAGTGGAACTCGTGCATGGCGCTTCGCATCCGTTCAAGCTGGAAGATTTCCTGGCAGGCGTACAGACGCCGGTGTTCTTCGGTTCCGCGATCAACAACTTCGGCGTGCGCGAAATCCTGTCCGCGCTGGTGGATTGGGCGCCCGCACCGGGCAGCCGCGACGCCACCATCCGTACCGTGGCGCCGACCGAACAGCCGTTCTCCGGCTTCGTGTTCAAGATCCAGGCCAATATGGACCCGGCCCACCGCGACCGCATCGCCTTCCTGCGCGTGTGCTCCGGCCGTTTCGAGCGCGGCATGAAGATCAAGCATCTGCGCCTGAACCGCGAGGTGAAGGTGTCGTCGGTGGTGACCTTTATGGCATCGTCGCGCGAACAGGTGGAAGAGGCTTACGCAGGCGACATCATCGGCCTGCCGAACCACGGCAATATGCAGATCGGAGATTCCTTCTCGGAAGGCGAAATGCTGCAGTTCACCGGCATTCCTTACTTTGCCCCGGACTTCTTCCGCTCAGTGCGCATCCGTAATCCGCTGAAGCTGAAGCAGCTGCAGAAAGGCTTGCAGCAGCTGGGCGAAGAGGGCGCCGTGCAGGTCTTCAAGCCGGTGACGGGCGGCGATGTAGTGCTGGGCGCGGTTGGCGTGCTGCAGTTTGAAGTGGTGGCGAGCCGCCTGATGAACGAATACGGCGTCGACGCTGTGTTTGAAGGCACCAGCATCAGCACTGCGCGCTGGGTGTCCAGCGACGACAAGAAGGCGCTGTCCGACTTCGAAGCAGCCCTGGGCCACAACGTCGCTTACGACGCCGCGGGCAATCTGGCTTATCTGGCCACCTCGGGCGTCAATCTGCGCCTGACGCAGGAGCGCTGGCCGAAGCTGACTTTCCACGCTACCCGCGAGCACGCCACGAAGCTCGACTGAGCTGCGGCGGATCGATGATCCGCCCTACGCAGGGCCGGTCGTCGACGCGGCCGACGTAGCGCGGGTCATTGACCCGCCGCTTGCGTGCGGTATTCGCTCGGCGTCATGCCTGTACACAGGCGGAACGCCCGGCGGAATACCGCTTCATCGTTGAATCCCACCTCAATCGCCACCCGCTGAATACTGGCGCCACGATGCGCCAGCAGGCGCCTGGCATGCTCCACGCGGCAGCGCATCAGARATCGTACCGGCGTCATGCCCAGGGCGGATTGGAAGCGCCGCGTCAGCGTGCGCGGGCTGAGTGCCGCATGGCGCGCCGCATCGTCCGGCGATATAGCGTGCGTGCAGTGTTGTTCCAGATAGCGCTGCGCTTCAGCACGCGTYCATCGCCGTGCTGTTGCAAGCTGCGCAGATTCAGCGTGCCCTGGTCGTAGCTTAGCTGGCGCGCCGAATTCGTAAAGCGTGCAAATTTGCTGGCCGCCTTCTCGCCGTGGAAGCGRCTGATCAGATGCGCGCAAGCTTCAATCGCCGGCGCAATGCTGGCGGCCGTAATCAGCTGGCCGTCCACCACCAGCGGCGTGTCCGGATCGAAACGCACTTCAGGATAGTGCACCGCAAATGCGCGGCGATCGGACATATTGCCTGTGGCATCCCGTCCATTCAGCATGCCTGCCTCCGCCAGCAGCCGCACGCCGCTGGCGATGGCCAGAATGCAGGCGCCGTTGTCGCGGGCGCGCTCCAGCCAGCGCCGCAGGGCAGTGCTCAGCGGCGGATGCGCGGTTGGCGGCAGGAAGAAGGCTGGCAGCACAATCACTTGCGCCGGCCGCGCCGTGCGCAGGCTGCGCTCGGGTGTAATTACCGGTCCGGTGAAGGAGGGCAGCGGTTGCATGGTCGGCCCCACCAGGGTGATGTCGAACAGCGCCGCCTGGCGCAGATCAGCATTGTTCTTGATCAGCGGTCCGGCGACGGCAAGCAGCTCCCTGATCAGGTAGACAGAACCTGCCCAGCAATTTTTGTCGACGTAAATGCTGACGGGGATCATGGCGAAAACAGTCCGTTAAATGGCTGAAATTGTACGCCATTCGCTGCACGCCGCGCTTAGCATATTTGCATGAATATCCTGAGCTACATTGAGCGCCACGAGCTGCGCTCCCTGACCACGCCCAGCAATCGACAAGCCGTCTGGGTCGTCGCCTGCAATGCCGGCCTGATTGCCGCGGCCTTCGCGTTGCCCGCGCTTTGGCACAATCCGGCGGCCTGGGTGCTGGCGTCCGTTGTGCTGGCTGGCCGGGCGCTTGGGCTGGGCATCCTGACGCACGAAGCCGCGCACCTGACCTTCTTCCGCTCGCGCAAGCTCAATGAGTGGGCGGGGATCTGGCTGTTCGGCGCGCTGCCCAACGTGCCATACCACGGCTACCGCCGCGGCCATCTACAGCATCACCGCGCGCTCGGCACCGGGCAAGATCCGGATCTCGCGTTTGTCGACGGCTATCCCGCCACGCGCGCCAGCTTGTTGCGTAAGCTGCTGCGCGACGTCTCCGGCATCAACGGCGTCAAGAATGTGGCCTATCAGATGCGCAGCAATGAATCCACGGCTCTGCGACCGTTCCTGCTGGCGCACGCACTTTTGTTTGGCGCGCTGTGGGCTGCCGGTATACCACAGGTGTACGCCTGCTGGTGGATCGGGATGATCTTTGTCTATCCGCTCCTTCTGCGGCTGCGCGTGATGGCGGAGCACGGAGGGTTGCCTGACGCGCAAGGCGCCGATCTGCGCGAAAATACCGGCACCACGCTGGCGGGGCCGCTGGCGCGCCTACTGGTGGCGCCGAATCGCGTCAACTACCATGTGGAGCATCATCTAGCCGCCTCGGTGCCTTGCTACCGTCTGCCGGCGATGCACAAGCTGCTGGTAGCGCGCGGGTTTTACGAAGGCGCTGCCAATCTGGCGCCGTCCTACTGGCATGTCGTGCGGCGCTGCATGGCGCGCGATGGGCAGGCCGCAGTCAAGCGCCGCGTGGCAAAAGGGGCGCTGGACAATATGCGTTAAATATAGGCGCCGACGTCGGCCATGGCTTCCCAGCGCCGGCCCTCGCGCAGCAGCGCCTCAAGCTGCGCCGCGGGCATAGGCCGCGCGAAGTAGTAGCCCTGCATGACATCGCATCCCACGCCGCGCAGGAAGGCGACTTGTTCCGCAGTTTCCACGCCTTCCGCCACCACGCTCAGATTCAGGCTGTGCGCCATCGCGATGATGGCGGTGGCGATCGCTTCGCCGTCACCCGGCACACCGTTGACGAAACTGCGATCGATCTTCAGCTGGTCGATGGGGAAGCGCTTCAGATAGGACATGGACGAGTAGCCGGTACCGAAATCGTCGATCGACAAATGAATGCCTGCCGCCTGGATCTTGTTCAGCAGCGCGATATTGGCGTGCACATTTTCCATCAGCACGCCCTCGGTGATCTCCAGCTCAAGGATGCGCGCAGGCAGGCCGGTTTCGTCCAGCAGTGACTGCACCTCGGTCATCAGCGCCATGTCCTTGGTCTGCGCGGCGGACAGATTGACGGCCACGTGTTCGATGCCTTCGAACAGCCCCGCATCGCGCCACGCGGCGGCCTGGCGTACGGCGGTTTGCAGCACCCAGCGCCCAAGCGGCACGATCACGCCGCTTTCTTCCGCGACCGGAATGAATTCGGCAGGGCTGACCACGCCGAGCTCCGGACAAGTCCAGCGGGTCAGCACTTCCAGTCCGCGTGTGCGTCCCGTACGGACATCGATCTGCGGCTGATAGTGCAGCGACAGCTCGCCATTGTCCAGCGCGCGGCGCAGGTTGGCTTCCAGCGCCAGGCGCTTGCTGGCTTTCTGCGCCATCTCGGGATGGAAAATCTCGTAAGCGTTCTTGCCCTTGTTCTTGGCGTGATACATCGCGATGTCGGCGCAACGCATCAGGGAAGCCGCGTTCAGGGCGTCGCGCGGGTACGCGCTGACGCCGACGCTGGCCGTGACGAACAGCTGATGACGATCCAGCTGGAACGGCGCTGCCAGTGCATGCAGGATCTTGCGTGCCACGCGATCCGGAGATATCTCGTCGCGCTCCGGTTCGACGATGACGACAAACTCGTCGCCGCCGATGCGGCAGATGATGTCCGTGCTGCGCAGGGCGTCAGTCAGACGCTGCGCGACCTGGCGCAGCAGGGTGTCGCCGGTGTCGTGGCCCAGCGTATCGTTCACCACCTTGAAGTTGTCGAGATCGAGCAGCAGCAGGCTGACGGCTGTTTCCTGCTTGTCTGCACGGCGCAATGCGAATGGCAGGCGGTCGTTGAACGCGTGCCGGTTCGGCAGCCCTGTGACGGAATCGATATGCGCCAGCTGATGCAGATTCTGTTCCGCCAGCGCCACCGCGTGCCGCATGCGGCGCACCATCAGCCAGGCCAGCGCAAAAGAGCCCAGGGCGACAATGCCCGTAAAGGCCGCAAATGCCGCCGAGCGGCGATACAAGGGCATGAGGGAGGCGCGAATCGCGACGGTCCCGACAACCTTGCCGTTGGCATGCACCGGTTCCAGCACATCAAGATAGTCGACGCTGTATTCGTGCCGCGCCACTTCGCCGTTGAGCAGCTCAGGCACCGGCGCATTGGGGCGGCGGAATTGCGCGAGCGGCATGTCGCCGACCGCAATGGTGGCGCTTTGTACGGCCGGCGAGGCTTCCAGTCCGCCCAGGATTTCTTCCCCGGCGCGTGGATCGCGAAACAGCATGGCGGCGCTGCTGTTATTGCCGACAATGCGCGCCTGCACTTGCAAGTCGCGCAACATGGAAGTCCGTGTCACGCTGAACTGGATCAGCACCACCAGCACGGTGACCAGGCCCAGTGCGGCGCCTGCGGACAGCATGGTGCCGCGCACCATGCGGCTGCCGATTTGGAGCAGATGTGTCATTGCACGCTCCTTGCGAGGCGCAGCAGTTTGGAACTGAGCGCAAGCCGTGCCCGGCGCACGGAGCCAAGATCGACGTCAAAACCGATGCGGTGATTGTCGATATTCAGCGAAATCATGGCGCCTTCCGCGCCGATCACGCGGTCGTCCGCAATCGTCAGGACGCTGGTGCCGGTGAGCTCGTCGCGCAGCGAAGTCCAGCGATCGCGGTCGCGGCCATCCAGTGCCAGTACATGGCATCCGGCCAGTTGCGATGCAGGCGTTCCCGTTGAGAGAACGCGCAGCGACATGCGGTGGCCATTGATGACTTTGTCCTGCATATCAGTCAGTGCTGCCTGCAGCCCGTTACCCTGGAATGTACACACGCGCAGGGGCATGGATGGCGCCAGCGTGTCCTGCGGCCACTCGGTGAAGATAGCGAAGTTGAATAGCATGGCTGCCTTCAATGCCGGTTCGGATGCGCCTTGCGGCAGCTGGGCATGCGCCGCCCCCGCCAGCAGCATGGCCGCGGCATAAGCGATGAGGTGGCGCAGTCCGTTCATCAGTAGCTCAACCTCAAGCGGACCAGCACGCGCCGACCATCCTGCGCGATGGCGCGCTGCAGTGTGGCGCTGGATGCGGGATCGGCGTAACGGCGGTCGAACAGATTGCTGAGTGTGATGCTGGTGTCGATATGCCGCGTCAATCCGATAGTGAAGAGATTCAGATTGGCCAGCAAAAATGCCCCTGCATGGCCGCCGCCCATCAAATCGCGCCGGCTGGTGTACTGCGCTTCAAAGCCCGCATGCCAGTGGTAGTGCAACGGCTTTGCCACATTCAGCTTCGCCAGCACCGACGGGGAGTTTGCTTCGTCCTGGCGCACATTCTGATAAGCGACGCTGGTGCGCAGACGGGTGCCGCGGGCGTAATTGCGTTCATACTCGGCCTCGATGCCCTGCGCACGGAAGTGGTTCGCGTTCTGGAATTGCGGCAGGCCGCTGACCGGATCTTCCTGTTGCCCAATCAGGT
>NZ_JBFRDW010000207.1:0-8853 GCF_052113985.1 Pseudoduganella sp. RAF53_2
AGCGGAGAGCTGGCGACGCTGGCTTGATTAAAAGCGGTTCCAGTTATTGCGGCGGTGTTAGCGGAGAGCTGGCGACGCTGGCTTGATTAAAAGCGGTTCCAGTTATTGCGGCGGTGTTCCGTCGCTTCTTTCAGCAGATGGCTGGCGCGCAGGGAATCCTCACCCTGCACGGCCATCGCCAGCTCCTGCAGCGCTGGCGGATATTCATGCTCCGCCGATTCTTCCAGCAGCTCGCGCGCGCGGCGCTCGTCGCGCGGCACACCCTGCCCATCGCGATAAGCATTCGACAGCAGGAACATGGCGTGCGAATTACCCAGCTTGCTCGCCAGTTCCAGCCATTTGGCAGCTTCCCGATCGTCGCGCGCCACGCCGTCGCCGTTGCGGGCCATCTGGCCCAGGGCCAGCGCCGCTTTGGCGTGCTTGTTTTCCGCGGCTTGCTTCAGCCACGGCCACGCAGCTTCAGGCGCAGGCTGCACGCCCGGCGCTGCGCTGCGCAACATCTCCCCCAGGCCATACGCCGCTTCGGCATCGCCGCTGCGCGCAGCGTGCTCCAGCAAGTGCAAAGCTTCCGCGCGGAAGGCCGTACGCGAACGGTAGATCAAACCGAGTTCGCGTTGCGCTACCGGTTCGCCATAAGCAGCCCATTGCTGCAGGCTGCGCAGCGCGGCGGGATCGCCTTGCTGCTGGGCGCGCATGGCGGTGCTTTCGATTTCCGTTCGCACCGGCATGTCCTGGTGCGTCTGGCAAGCCGCCACCACGGCGGCAATCGCCACGGTAACGGCCATCATGCGAGCGGCTGGGGTGAGACGTTTTACGGACATATTACTTGCTCAGATCAATTGCATACTTGGCGAAGCCGCTGGCGTCCAGCGTCGTGCCTTCGGACGTCACCACGTTGATGCCGTTGCCCTTCGCCAGCGCCAGGTGGCCTGGCTGGGAACGCAGGATCACCGGACCGGCGGTGGTGGTCTTCACGAAGCTCCAGCTGCGCGCGCCACCGTTCGTTGCCAGCGTGACCTTGCCGCCGGTGGTGCCCAGCTTGGTCAGGTAGTTGCTGACCACGGCCTGGTTGGCGTCCGGCGATTTGATGATGGTCTTGCTGCCGTCGATGCCTGGCACGTTGCCGCCGCCGCCCGCACGGTAGTCGTTGGTCGCCACGATGAAGTCGTCGGTGTCGGCTACGGCCTTGCCGTTGTAGGTCAGGTTGACGATACGGCCGCCGGCTGGCTTGGTCACGTCGATCTGGTAGGTCAGGCCATTGTTCTCGGCGTAGAACACGTCATAGTTGTAGATGGTGCCGTAGGACGGAACCAGATCCTGCTCGGTGGTCTTGGCCGGATCGATCTGGCCGAACTGCTTGGCCGCTGCTTCCAGCCAGTTCTTCAGGTCGGAGCCCTTGATCTTCACCGCTTGCAGGTTGTTGTTCGAGTACAGGTACAGGTCGCCTGGATTACGCACTTGCAGGCCAACCGGTGCCGCGGCGGTCGCACCTGGCGCCACGTCGGTGAAGTCGGAAGGACCGTTACGGCCAGCTTTGAACGGCGCGCTGCAGGAAATCACCGGGATGTTCTTGTAGCTGGAGATGGTCGCATCGGTGCTGGTGTTGATGAAGTTCTTCACGTAGTCGATCTGCGCCTGGTTCACCAGCTGGATCGCTGTCACGTCGCCCACCAGCGAGAAGTAGGAAGACATCTCGAAGTCCGTGGTCACGCCCAGCGGCTGCTTGGCGTAATCGATGGTGGCCGCGTGTTCGGTCGAGATCAGCGTGGCCATGGCCGGATCGGCAGCCACGCTGGTGGTGCCATCCTTGTACTTGAAGCCGCGCGATTCCACGGTGGTCTTGGCTGGCTGCACCACCCACTTGCCGCTGGTGTAGGCCAGCGTCATCTTGATGATGCCCAGGCGACGGCCCCAGCTCTGCGCCATCACGGTCGGCACATTGTTCACGAAGCCGTTGATGGCGTCGACATTGGCGTTGGCGGGGATGGCGGCGAAGGATGCGTCCAGTGCTGCGGCGCCGGTCTCTTTACCCTTCGGGAAGATCAGGTGGGAGTGGCCGATCATCAGTGCGTCGATGCCGGTGGAGGTCAGGTAGTAGCTGCCGTTCTCCATTTTCGGGCTGTAGGCGGTGGTGTCCAGGCCGCCGTGCGACAGGGCGACCACCAGATCGGCGCCCTTGGTGCGCAGTTCAGGCACATACTGCTTGGCAGCTTCCTGCACGCCGGTCACGGCGACTTTGCCGGCCAGATTTTTCTGGTCCCATTCCAGGATCTGCGGCGGTACGAAGCTCATGATGCCGATGTTCAGCTTCACGCTGACCTTGCTGCCGTCTGGCGCGGTACCGGAGAAGTCCTTTGGCAGCAGGGCGTATGGCTGGTAGATCGGCTTGCCGCTGGCCACGCCGGTGACGTTGGTCAGCACCAGCGGGAAGCTTGGCGCGCCGCAGGTGCCGGCTGGCTTGCTCACGCCAGGGATGCCCAGATCGGTATTGGTGACCTGGCTCAGGAAGGGCAGGCCGTAGTTGAATTCGTGGTTGCCGAAGCCGCCGCCGTCATACTTCAGCGAGTTCATGGCCTTGTGGATGGCCAGGGTTTCCGAGCAGGCGATCGGCTTGGTCGACGCTTGCAGGTCACCCAGCAGGGTGCCCTGGATCACGTCGCCGTCGTCCAGCAGCACATTGTTCGGGTTCTCGGCGCGTGCAGCCTGGATCAGTGTGGAGGTGCGGTCCAGGCCCAGGGTAGAGTCTTCGGCCAGGGCGTAGTAGTTGTAACCCAGGACGTTCTGGTGCAGGTCGGTGGTTTCCATCAGGGCCACGGTCACGGTGGTCCCTTCAGGAATGGTCGGACCCTGCGGCGCCGTGACCGGTGCATCGTTGTTGGACGAACCGCAACCGACCAGACCCACGGAGGCCATCGCCGCCAGCAATACCCAATTCTTTTTCATCGCTGCTCCAATTAGCAAATTTATGACGCCGCGAACTTTAATGGCTTCACATGACCGGGCGATGACAAAATAAAAACGCCCCGCGCGGGCGGGGCGTTTCGCAGAACCGTGAACTGCTGGTGGCAGGCACATCGTGCCTGCCACCAGGTCTGGGCCTTGGGTGTTAGAAGCGCACGTGCAGACGGCCGAAGTAGGCGGCGCCGTTCAGACCAAACTGCACCGACTCATACTTGAAGCCGTTGTCGGTTTCGTTCGGGTCCTGCGGGGTCGGGTGCACGTTGAAGATGTTGGTGCCGCCGAAGGTGAACTTCACGTTCTTGTTGATGCTGTAGGTGAAGCTCAGGTCAGCCGAGGTCTTGGACTCGTAGTGCTGGTTCGGCACACCGGCGGCAGTACCGCTGAAGGTGCCCAGGGTTTGCGGACCGAAGTTGATGATCTTCAGGTCGGTTTCCCAGGCACCGGTGGTGTAGTCGAAGCCCAGCGTGGCCTTGTGGCGCGGGCCGCCCTGTTCGATGAACAGGCGCTCGCGCTCGGACAGCAGCACGTCCTCAAAGCCTTGCAGTGCCGGCGGCGCGTGAATTGCGGTCACTTCCGTCTTGCTGTAGTTGGCTGCCAGGTAGGTGTTCAGCTTGTAGCCAAACAGCGAGCCTTTGTGCGACGCGGTCAGATCCAGGCCCTGGGTCTTGGTGTCCACCGAGTTGACGAAGAACTGCGCCTGGCCTACGCCCAGCGTGGCCAGCTTGGCGGCCAGGGAAGGGTAGTTGCTATCGTCGAAGCGGCCGGACAGCACGATGCGGTCCTTGATCTTGATGTGGTAGTAGTCAGCGGTTACCGAGATGGCCTGGTTTGGCGTCCAGGTCGACCCCAGGGTGAAGCTGCGCGACTTCTCTTCCTTCAGCTTGGGAATGCCGGCCAGCGTTGCTACCGGGCCGCCATTCGGCGCCAGCACCACGTCCACCGGCACGCCGGAGATGAAGTCGGTGAAGGTCGAGGAGAAGTAAGCCTGTTGCAGCGACGGTGCGCGGAAGCCGGTCGAAGCCGAGCCGCGCAGCAGCACGTCGTCCACCACGCGGTAGCTGGCGCCCAGCTTGCCGGTGGTGGTCGAGCCGAAGTCGCTGTAGTCCTCATAGCGCACGGCGCCCTGCACCTTGGTGCGTGGGTTCACGTCCAGTTCCAGATCGACGTAAGCAGCCTTGCTGTGACGCTTGGCCTTGGTTTCATCGCTTGGCTGGAAGCCAGGGAAGCCCTGAGAACCGGCCGCGCCGCCCACGCCCACGCCGTCGGCGTCGATGTAGGAACCTGGCTCACCGGCAAAGATCCGGTATTCTTCCGAACGGTACTCGGCGCCGAATGCCACGTTCAGGCCATCGCCGATCAGGCCGTCGAAGTAGCGGTTCACGTCGAAGTTGGTGGTGTTCTGCTGGAACGAGAAGCCACCGGCGTAGAAGGTGTCCGGGCTCAGGCCGGTGCCGCCTTTCAGCAGGTCGGCGTTGGCAATGGATGCATTGATCGTATTGCGGATGGTGTACTTCAGGCGGTTGTAGCCGTAAGTCTGGGACAGGTCGGTATTCCACTCGCCGACCTTGAACTTGTAGCCCACGATGCCGTAGCGGTCCACCAGCTCGCCGCCGATGAACGGCACGAAGCCGTTCGGGTAGCGCGGGCCGATGTTGCGATCCGGATCTTCGTCCGGCGTGCCGCGCGCCCAGGCGCCGCTGGATGCGTCGCGCGACTGGTCGCCGGCGGTGAAGTAGAACTTGCCAGGGCCGACCGGGATTTCACCGTTCAGGTAGACGGTCTGGTTCTTGGTCTTGGTGTCGCCGATGGTACGTGGGTTGCCCGGCTCGGCGCGGTTCGAACGGCCGCGGTCCAGGTATTCGCCGGTGACGGCGATGACGCYGCCGGCCACCGAGAAGCCGCAGTAAGCCGAGGTCAGCCAGTTCTTGCCGTCGCCTTTGCTGTACTGGCCGTAACCAGCCACGCCTTCGCAGCCGATGCTCTTTTTCAGGCCGATGTCCATCACGCCGGCGATTGCGTCGGAGCCGTACTGGGCGGCAGCGCCGTCGCGCAGCACTTGCACGTCCTTGATGGCCAGCACCGGGATGGTGTTCATGTCGGTGCCGGTGTTGCCGCGGTTGCGGGCGCCGAACAGGTTCACCAGGGCGGTGGTGTGTTTGCGTTTGCCGTTCACCAGCACCAGGGTCTGGTCGGAACCCAGGCCGCGCAGGGCGGCGGAGTCGATCAGGTCGGCGCCGTCGGCACCGGTCTGGCGAGTGGAGTTGAAGGACGGCGAAATATAAGTCAGGGTCTGGGCCAGGTCGAACTGGCCGCTCGATTCGGCAACCTTGGTCAGCGGGATGATGTCGACCGGCGCCACGGTGTCCGTGGCCGAGCTGGTGGCGCGGCGCGAGCCGACCACGTTCACGACAGTCATTTCCTCTTTCTTTGCCTCGGGGGTATCAGTTTGAGCGAAGGCCGCCGGGGCCAGCGACATTGCTGCGCCGCCATAAAGAGCGAGCAGCACGGCTTTACGAATAGTCGTGGTAGAAAACACTATGTAACTCCCAGGAAAAGTTTCAATGATTCTAATCGAACCTTTCCCAGGGCTAAAATTGTTCTCTATCTAAGTGTGACTATTTTGCAGCATAAATCGTCTATACCGTTTCCGCAGCGCCACCCACGAGGATATTTTCGCCCTCGATCGTGGTGCGCAGCAGGCAGGGCTRCCCCATGTTTGCGCCCTGATAGAGCCGAATTGGCCGGTTCAGCAACACCGTAAGCGCGCCGGCCGCGACGCCGGTGGCGGCGTCTTCCAGCTTTGGGTCCAGATGGTTGAAGTTGCGGCCTTCAAGGCTGCCGTCTTCACGGCGGCACCAGGCGTAGCAACCGCTGACGCCATTAGTCTTGCCCCATGCTGCGATGGCCGCCAAGTCCGGCTTCAACGCCTGTAGTGCCGTGCTATCCCTAACTTCCAGCAGCAGCTTCGGGCTGCCTACGGAGGCGATTGTGGGCGCAGATGCGAGCTGGATGCCGGCATTTCCCAGCAACTTGCTCGGTAAATCCTGTGAGATCTCGACTTGAGGCACCGGCTGGCGGTTCATTTGAGCGTACACAATCCCATCCTGTTGCGTCAGCGCCAGTTCCTGGCCTTTCACCGCCGTGCGCACGGTGATCGGCCCCGGCTGGTCCTTCAACAGCACACGCGCCGCCGCCAACGTGGCGTGCAGGCAGAGCGGACTGCGCATATGGGGATAGAAATAGTCGAGCGTTGGCGGCTGATCGTCGCCGATAAAGACACAAGCCGGCTTTCCGCTGGCCTTGGCAAAAGCAAGCCGCGCCGCCTCGTCAGAATGATCGCCCCTGATCACGAGCGCCGAATTCCCTTCCCCCGCCCGAGTCCCAAAACACTTCAGCTCCACCACATCCATCGCCTACGACCTCACGGTTGCTATTTAGAACATGAAGTATGCAGCTTTTTCTGAGGGTTTGCGTCCTTGCTGCCGAGTATCGCAGCGATTAATGGAACTGGAATACTGTACGCATATACAGTAAAATGACTATCCCATGTCTTCCTTCAGCTTACCTTTCGCCATTGGCATGCCCGGCTTTGCCGAGCTGTTTTGCCTGACGAACTTTTCATTTCTGCAAGGCGCTTCGCACGCCGGCGAGCTGGTCGCGCGCGCGGCGCAGCTGGGGTATAGCGCGCTGGCGATTACCGATGAGTGCTCGCTGGCGGGCGTAGTGCGCGCTCACGCCGGGGCGAAGGAAACCGGGCTGAAACTGCTGATTGGCGCGCATTTCCATTTGRAGTACGAGGACGGCCGTCCGGCGCTGTCCCTGCTGGCGCTGGCGACCAATCGCAATGGCTACGGCAACATCTCCGAGATGATTACGCTGGGGCGGGGCAGGGCGGCCAAGGGCAGTTATCTGCTGCATCCGGACGATTTCGCGGCACCGCCGCCGGAGCGCGAGCATTTGCGCGGCATGGAGGACTGTCTGATGATCCTGCTGCCGGATTATCCGACCCAGGCGCCGGACGACGTCGACCGCTTGCACGAGCAGGCGGCCTGGATGAACGCTACCTTCCCCGGCCGCAGCTGGATCGGCCTGACCCAGCTCGCGCGCGCTTTCGACGAAGCGCACCGTGTCAGCATTGACGAAGTGGCCTTGCAGCATGGGCTGCCGGTGGTCGCGGCCAACCACGTCTGCATGCACGTGCGCTCGCGCAAGCCGCTGCACGACACGCTGACTGCCGTACGCGTCGGCAAGCCGATTGCGGAGTGCGGCTACGAGCTGACTCAGAACGCCGAACAGCACCTGCGCTCGCGCCTGCGCCTGACCAATCTCTATCCGGCCAGGGCGCTGGCTGAGACGATGAAGATCGCGGACCAGTGCACGTTCTCATTGGACGAGCTGAAATACGAATATCCGCACGAGCTGATCCCGCCGGGATACTCGCCCTCCAGCTTCCTGCATCAGGAAACATATGCAGGAGCTGCCAAGCGCTACCCGCACGGGATTCCGGAAAAAGTGCAGAAACRGCTCACGCACGAACTGGATCTGATCGCTGACCTGAAATACGAATTCTTTTTTTTAACGGTCTACGACATCGTGCGCTTTGCGCGCAGCGTCGGCATCCTGTGCCAGGGACGCGGCTCGGCGGCCAATTCCGCTGTGTGTTACTGCCTGGGCGTGACGGAGGTTGATCCAGAGCGCGGCAACAGCGTGGTGGAGCGCTTCATTTCGCGCGAGCGCAACGAGCCGCCTGATATCGACGTGGACTTCGAACACCAGCGCCGTGAAGAAGTTATTCAGTACATCTACAACAAGTACGGACGTCACCGTGCTGCCTTGGCCGCGACCGTCATCTGCTACCGCACCAAGAGCGCCTTGCGCGACAGCGGCAAGGCGCTGGGCGTTGATCTCACCATCGTTGAAAAAGTGGCGCGCTCGCACCACTGGTTCGACAGCAAGCATCAGTTGTTGGAGCGTTTTGTCGAAGCAGGACTGGAAGAGGGCTCGCCAATTGCCGAGAAGTGGGCAGCGATGGCGATGCAGATTACGGGCTTCCCGCGCCACTTGTCGCAGCACGTGGGAGGCTTCGTCATCGCGCAGGACAAGCTGTCGCGCCTGGTGCCGATCGAAAGAGCCGCCATGGAGGAGCGGCACGTCATTCAATGGGATAAAGATGATCTCGAAGAGCTGGGCTTATTGAAGGTGGACGTGCTGGCGCTGGGCATGTTGTCCGCATTGCGCCGCGCATTGGATCTGATCACGGCCCGCCATGATCGAACGATGACCATGCAGGACATTCCGTCAGAAGACTCTGCGACTTACGACATGATGGGACACGCCGATACCATTGGCGTATTCCAGATTGAATCACGTGCTCAGATGAGCATGCTGCCGCGCATGAAGCCGCGGGTGTTCTACGATCTTGTGATCGAGGTGGCAATCGTTCGGCCGGGACCGATTCAAGGCGGCATGGTGCATCCGTATTTGCAGCGCCGCACTGGCCAGCAGCCGGTTGATTATCCGGAGGGACTGAAGGAAGCGCTTGGCCGTACGCTTGGCGTGCCAATCTTTCAGGAGCAAGTGATGCAAGTGGCGATGATCGCCGCGGGCTTCAGTGCTGGCGAGGCTGACGAGCTGCGGCGTGCGATGGCGGCCTGGAAGCGCAAGGGGGGCGTGGACAAGTACCACGACCGCATCGTCAGCGGCATGACTGAACGCGGCTACACGGAGGAGTTTGCGGAGCAGATTTGCAAGCAGATCCAGGGCTTTGGTGAATATGGTTTTCCTGAATCGCACGCCGCCAGCTTTGCCTTGTTGACGTATGTCAGCTCGTGGATCAAGTGCCATGAGCCGGCCGCGTTTTTGTGCGCCTTGTTGAACAGCCAGCCGATGGGC
>NZ_JBFRDW010000208.1:0-12091 GCF_052113985.1 Pseudoduganella sp. RAF53_2
CAATCCAGGCCTTCTATGTGATGGCGGCCAAGCTGTCGGCTGCGCGCGGCCTGGACCCGGATCGTCCGCGCCATCTGCAAAAAGTCACCAAGACCAACTGATCCCCTCCCCGGCCATCAATGAAGATCAAGACTATGGTTGTTGCATTGATGGCCGCGACTACCTGCGCCTGGGCGGCGCCGGTCCAGAAGATCGAGTTCTGGACCTTCAGCATGAAGCCCAAGTTCACGCCTTATTTCGAAGACCTGGTGCGGCGCTATGAGACCGCCAATCCGGACGTGAAGCTGGAGTGGGTCGACTTCCCCTGGGATATCATCCAGACCAAACTGGTGACGCGCATTGTGGCCGGAACGCCGCCGGCGCTGGTCAATCTCAACGTACCCTGGGCTGATGAATTTGCGCGCGACGGCTTGCTGCAGCCGGTCAACGGCCTGCTTGATGGCGCCCACTATATGCCCGCCGCGCTCCAGGACCTCACTTTCCGCGGCAAGACCTACGGCTTCCCGCTGTACAGCAATGTCGCGGTGATCGCCTACAACCGCGAGATCTTCCGCGCTGCGGGAATTCCTCACGCGCCGCGCAATCTGGATGAGCAGCTGGCGTTTGCGCGTCAGATCGCCCAGCGCACGGGCAAGGCTGGTTTGTGTCCCGCGCTGTCGAAGATTGATGGACTGATGATGCAGCAAGGGTTGCCCGTGCTTGCGGGCGGACGCGCCGTCTTCAACTCCGAAGCGCACGTCGCCTTCATCCGCAAGCTGGCCGATACATACCGCGTGGGTGGTCTGCTAAAGGATAGCCTGTTCGCGGAGGACAATTTCCCTGCCGCGATTGATGCCTACAAAGGCGGCCGCCTCGGCATGCTGCTGGCGCCACCGACTGCCATGAAACGCATCCAGTCGGACGCGCAGGATATTTATTCGATTACCGATGTCGCACCCGCGCCGCTTGGCCCCACGGGCATTGCGGATGGCGGTTGGCTGATTCACTTCGGCATTCCGGCTGGCGTGCCCTCGTCGCAACTGCCCGCGATCGGCAAGTTTGCGCGCTACCTGACCAATGACGCGAATGCACTGGCGTTTGCCAAGCAGGCCAGTGTCTATCCATCCTCAACCCAAGCGGCGAATGATGCGTTCTTTGTTTCCGTGCCGCTTGGCGCGGGCGCGGCGGAGAAGGCTGTCGCAGCCGGCGCTGTGTCGATGCCGCATGCACGCACCATGTACGTCTCCGGCATCGAAGACTATGACGAGCTGCGTCGCGCGCTGGTGAAAGCCGTCGAAGCGGGCGTCACCGGCCGCCAGGACATCCAGGCCGCGCTGGACGCCGCCGTCGCCATCTGGAACAAGAAACTTGCCGCGCACCCTGCCGCTTCGGCCGCCGGTGCAGTACCAGCGCATCCCGCCCCGACGGCGCGCCCTGTCGCAGGGGCTGGCGGCAAGGCAGCGGCGTGCACTGTCACAGAGCCGGGCGGCGACAAGGCAGTGGCGTACGCTGTCGCAGAGTCGGGCGCGGGCGCGCCGGCGGAGGTCCGCTGATGCCGCGCTCCCTGGCCGCCTGGCTCTTCCTCGCTCCCGCGCTGATCCTGCTCGCGGTGTTCTCGTTCTGGCCTGTCGGCTACGGCTCGTATCTGGCCTTCACCGACTACAGCCTGATCCGTCCTACTCACTGGGTCGGCCTGGATAACTTTCGCTACATCTTCGATAACGAGATGTTCGTGACCGGCTTGCGCAATTCGCTCATTTTTCTGCTGATGGTCCCTTTCGTGCAGATTGGCGCGCTGTCGCTGGCGGTGCTGGTCAATAACAACCTGCCCGGCATTAGGCTATTCCGCGCGGCTTACTACGTGCCGGTAGTCACCACCGTCTCCGTGGTCGGCATCATGTGGGGATTCATGTTCCACGAACAGGGCGCATTGAACTACGCATTGATGGCGCTTCGAATGGTCGACGCGCCAGTCGGCTGGCTGCAAGACCCAGCCCTCGCGCTGGCCGCGATCATGTTCGTGACCATGTGGCGCGGCCTTGGCTGGTATATGGTGATGTACCTCGCCGCCCTGCAATCGGTTCCCGCCGACATGCAGGAAGCGGYCATTCTCGATGGCGCCAACCGCTGGCAGCGATTCTGGAAGATCACCGTGCCGATGCTGCGTCCGACCATCATGGTCAGCTCCATCCTGTCCGTGCTGGCCGCGCTCAAGGCCTATCAGGAAGTGGACGTGCTGACGCAAGGCGGCCCAATGAATTCCACCTTCACGGCCCTGTACTACGCCTACGACCAGGGACTGAAGCACCTGAAGCTGCCGCGCGCGCTGGCCGCGAGCTTTATCGTTTCGCTGATCTGCATCGGCATTGCTCTGCTCTGCCTGCGCTACCTGAAGCCCAAGCACCGATGAAGACTGCCGCCCATTACCTGCTGCTCGGCGCCATCGCGCTGCTGTGCGTCTTCCCGTTCTGGTGGACGCTGGTGACGGCGCTGTCTACCGAAGGCAATATCTTCGCTTACCCACCGACCTTCTGGCCTAAATCGCCTTCGCTGGCAAATTTCGCGGAAGTGTTCCGCGTGATCCCGATCCTGTCCTTCCTCAAGAACTCGATCCTGATCGCCGTCTTCACGGTGTTCTGGAAGCTGGTGCTGTGCTCCATGGCTGCCTATCCGCTGGCGCGCATGCAGTTCCGTGGGCGCAAACTGGTGTTCGGCCTGATTCTCGCCACGCTGGTGCTGCCTTCCGAGGTCAACTTCCTCGTCAATTTCATCACGGTCACCAAACTGAGCCTGGTCGATACCTACGCCGGCGTGATCCTGCCGAACGTGGTCACGGCGGTTGCCATTCTGCTGTTGAAGCAGGCATTCGAGGAAGTGCCTCAGGACCTGATCGATGCAGCGCGCGTGGACGGCGCCTCTGAATGGATCATCTTCTCGCGCATCATGCTGCCGTTGATCGCACCGTGGCTCGCCACAGTCGGCATCCTGACCGCGGTGGAAGCCTGGAACGAATACATCTGGCCATCCATCGTGATGAGCAAGCCGGACGAATTTCCGCTGTCGGTTGGCGTGCTGTATTTGCGCGGCACCTTTGGCAGCAGCACGCGCGTGATCGCGGCGGGCACCATCATCACTATTCTGCCGACACTGGCGGCATTCCTTTTCACCCAACGTTATTTCATGCGCGGCATGGACGGAGCTGTTAAATGACCCATAATGAACTCAGAAAAATCGCCGGTAAGCTGATCATGATCCGTTTCCCCGGCACGGTCCTCGATGCCGCGACGGCAGACTTCATCCGCGATAACGGCATCCGTGGCGTATGCCTGTTCCGCGGGAATATGACCGACTCCGCCCAGCTGTCCAAGCTGACCGCCGATCTGCGCGCGGTGATGGGGCCTGAATCGCTGATCGCCATCGATCAGGAAGGCGGCGCCGTGGTACGTTCAACCTGGGTGCCTGCGCCGCCTGCCGCGATGGGCCTGGGCGCCGCCGACGACCTCGAACTGGCGCGCCGCACTGGCGCAGCGGTGGCACGTGCCGCGAAGTCGCTTGGCTTCAACTGGAACTTCGCACCGGTACTGGACCTGAACAACAATCCGAACAACCCGGTAATCGCCGAGCGCTCTTTTGGTGCGGAGCCAAAGCGCGCCGCCGAACTGGCGATGGCGTGGATGGCGGGCAGCCATGCTGAAGGCGTAGCCTGCTGCGTCAAGCACTTCCCAGGTCACGGCGACACGCACGTGGATTCTCACCGCGACCTGCCAACTGTGGACAAATCCGTCGACGAACTGAACGCGCTGGAACTGGCGCCGTTCCGCATGGCCGCGCCGCAAGCGCCTGCCATGATGACCGCGCACATCGTCTATCCGGCCATCGATGCGGAAAATCCGGCCACCATGTCGCCTGCCATTCTGGACGGGATTCTGCGCAATCAGTGGGACTACAAGGGCGTGATCATCACCGACGGCATGGACATGCACGCGATTGCGGGCCGCTACGGCGTAGGCAATGCCGCCGTGCGTGCGCTGGTGGCGGGCGCCGACATGGTCATGGCGCTGGGCACCACGGAAACGCAGAACGAAACGCTGGATGCGATTGCCAAGGCCATCGCCGACGGTTCAATCACCCAGGTGCAAATTGACGAACGCCTTGCGCGCCTGTCCGCGCTGGCGCAAGAGTATCCATGCACACCGCGTGCTTATGCGGAAGATGCGGCCGATCGCGAAATCATGTCCGAAGGCTGGCGCCGCGCACTGACCGCGCGCGGCAACCCGCAACGTCCGGCGGCGGGCAGCAAAGTGCGCCTGGTTGCACGTCAGGACGTGGTGAGCGACGGCGTTTCCGAAGCCGGCGTACCGGCGGGTGTTGTCGCGGCCTCGCTGGGCAAGCTGTACGAAGTGGAGTTGATCACCTTCAGCGACGCCAACACTTTCGACTGGAATGCGCTGCCGCAGGATGGCCGCTTCACCTTCCTGGCGTCCACCTCGCGCCTGCGCTACGGCGACCACGCCCGCAACAACTGGAAGCCGGACCTGCACCTGGCGCTGTGGAATCCGTATCAGGCGCTGGACATCCAGTCCCCGGCACTGATGACTTACGGCTTCGCCGCTCCAGCATTGGAAGCCATCAACGCCTGGTTGTCCGGTGCGTTGGAAGCCCAAGGCCGCTGCCCTGTTCCCGGTTTCGAATAAGGACCATAAACGATGAGCGCCAACCGCAGCCCGCTGACGTGGGTGCCGACCCTGTACTTTGCACAGGGCCTGCCTTACTTCTCCGTCGCCCTGATCGCCAGCCTGATGCTGAAAAGCCTTGGTGTGCCGAACGACGATATCGCGCATTGGACCGCCTACATCGGCGCGGCCTGGATCTTCAAGCCGCTGTGGAGCCCCTTCCTCGAACTCGCGCCGAGCAAGAAGCTCATCGTCGTCTCCTTCCAGCTGATTGGCGGCGTGTGCATGGGGCTTGTCGCCATCTCGCTGCATCTGCCCTTCTGGCTGGCGGCCTGCATCGCCATGCTGGCCCTCGTCGCCATCGCATCCGCGACCCACGATATCTGCTGCGATGGCCTGTACATCTTCAGCCTGACGGAAAAGCAGCAGGCGCAGTACGCGGGATGGACCGGCACTTTCTTCAATGCAGGCCGCTTCATTTCGCTGGGCGGTCTGGTGATCCTCGCGGGCATTCTGGAAAAATCGCAGGGTATCGTTCCTGCGTGGACCATCATCTTCTGCATCCTGTGCGCGACCATGATTGCGCTGGGCCTGTACCACAGCTGGGCGCTGCCGCTGGCGCCCAACGCCAGGCTGGAGGATCACACGATCGCCGGCGTGGCGCGTACGCTGAAGGACGTGATCATCGAATACTTCCGCAAGCCGGGTATCTGGGTATCGATCCTGTTCATCATTCTGTTCCGCGCCGGCGAAGCACAGGTGCAGACGATTGGCCCGCTGTTCCTGCGCGATGCACGCAATCTGGGCGGCCTGGGCCTGACCACGGCCGAAGTGGGCGCCGTGTACGGCACCACCGGCACCATCGCCTTCATCATCGGTTCCATCGCCGGCGGCTATTTCACCTCCTGGCTCAGCCTGCGCCGTGCGATCCTGTTCCTGATCCTGGCGATGAACCTGCCGAACCTGGTGTTCTATTATCTGTCGCACGCGCTGCCGACCGACCTGACCGTGATCGGCGCGGCGCTCAGTCTGGAAATGTTTGGCTACGGCTTCGGCTTCGTCGGCGTGATCCTGTACATGATGCAGGTGGTCGCCCCGGGCAAATACCAGACCGCGCACTACGCCTTCTCCACCGGCGTGATGCAGCTGGGCTTCGTGCTGTTCAAATGGATCAGCGGCGACATCCAGCTTGCGCTGGGCTACAAGAATTTCTTCGTGTGGGTGCTGCTTGCTGCGATTCCGGTGGCCGTGCTGTCGCAGTTCATTCCGATGACTGCCCGCCAGCGCACGCCCGCCAAGGCGGACGCGGAAGCAGCAACGGTGGTCTGAGCGATGGCAGGAGTCACCCTCAAAAACATCGTCAAGCGCTACGACGACAAACACCAGGTCATTCACGGCATCGATCTCGACATCGCTGACGGCGAGTTCATGGTGTTTGTCGGCCCATCCGGCTGCGGAAAATCCACGCTGCTGCGCATGATCGCGGGTCTGGAGCAGATCTCGAAAGGTGAGCTGCACATCGGCGGCAAGCGCGCCAACGACGTGCCGCCGGCGCAGCGCGAGCTGGCCATGGTATTCCAGTCCTATGCGCTCTACCCGCATATGACGGTGTACGAGAACATGGCCTTCGCACTGAAACTGGCTGGCCACAAACCGGCTGCCGTACGCGAGGCCGTGGAGCGCGCCGCCGCCATCTTGCAGATCTCGCCGCTGCTGGAGCGCAAACCGAAGGAGCTGTCCGGCGGCCAGCGCCAGCGCGTGGCGATTGGCCGCGCTATCGTGCGCAAGCCGCAACTGTTCCTGTTCGATGAGCCGCTGTCCAACCTGGACGCCAGCCTGCGCGTGCAAATGCGCGTGGAAATCAGCCGCCTGCACCGCGAGCTGAAGACCACCATGATTTATGTGACGCATGATCAGGTGGAAGCGATGACACTGGGCGAGCGCATCGTGGTCTTCAACGGCGGCCGCATCGAACAGGTCGGAACGCCGCATGAACTGTATAACGAGCCGGCCAACCTGTTCGTGGCAGGCTTCCTCGGCTCGCCGAAGATGAACTTCATTCCCGGCGAAATCGTGGCCCTCGGCGCGGAACATGTGGCCGTGCTGCTGGCGACGGGCGCTATCGTCGAAGTGGCAGCCCTGCCCGGCGAGGCCGCGCGCGGCGACCAGGTGACACTGGGCGTACGCGCCGAGCACCTGTCGCTGGCGCCGACCGAGTTCAATCAGATCGAGGCCAAGGTAGGCCACATCGAGTACCTCGGTGACATATCCATTGTGTATATGGCACTGCCCGGCGTACCGGAACTGGTGGCCGTCAAGCTGCCGATGGACGCTCCGCCGCCCGCGCCCGGCGCACCTGCCGGCGTGCACCTGCCACCCGAGCGCTGCCTGCTGTTTGGGGCGGAAGGAAAGTGTTTCGCTCGTCCGAAAGCTCTGGTTACAATTGGCCCCTGTTGAAAACCCGTATTGTTCCGATTTTATGGGACAATACACGTTTGTCCCTGTTTGAAGGATTGAAAACTATGTCCCAATTCCGTTTCGCCCGCATTGGCCTGCTGCTCGCCGCTATCGGTCTGAGCGCATCCCCAGCACTGATGCAAGCTGCCCATGCTGCCGATGAGAAGCCAGCCGCCGCCGCGCCGCAGGAAACCGTCCGCAAGGACATGATCAAGCTGCTGGATAACAATACGATCAAGCCGCTGATGGACCAGAAGAAGTACGCCGATGTGAAGGCGCTGCTGGACCAGGCTGACGCCATGCCGGACAAGACGCCGTACGAAGCCTACATCATCAACCGCATGCGCATTCCTGTGGCGCTGGGCATGGGCGACAAGGAAGGCCTGATCAAGCTGCTGGAATTCGCGATCAACTCCGGCCGTCTGGACGCCAAGGACAAGACCAACTTCACGCAAGCCATCGCTTCGACCTACTTTGAACTGAAGAACTACCCGAAAGCCATCGAGTGGTTCAAGCGTTATGAAACCGAAACCGGCGACACCAAGTTCCACACCACCATCCAGCGCGCTGCTTACCTGAGCAACGACTTCGCCAGCGTGAAGACTGACCTGGGCAAGGAACTGGCCGAGGCGATGAAGGCCAACAAGCCAATGAGCGTGGACGAACTGCACCTGCTGGGCAGCGCGGCCAACAAAACGAAGGACAAGGAAACCTACCTGAACGCGATCGAAGCGCTGGTCCGCTGGTATCCGAACGACGCTTACTGGCTGGACCTGCTGAGCCGCACCCGTGGCAAGGACAGCTACTCCAACCGCTTCGCGCTGGACGTGTACCGTCTGCAGAAGGTCGCCATGACCAAGATGGAAGCCGAAGACTATTCCGACATGGCTGAACTGGCCCTGCTGGAAGGCCAGCCGACCGAAGCCAAGCAGGCAATGGACGCCGCGTCGAACCAGGGCCTGATCAAGACCGACAAGCAGAAGAAGCTGAAGGCGCAAGCCGACAAGCAAGCTGCCGACGACTTGAAGAACATCGCATCCGGTGAAGCTTCGGCCAAGAAGTCCAAGGACGGCCGCGGCCTGGTCAACCTGGGTTACGCTTACGTGACGATGGGCGAGTACGACAAGGGCATCGACCTGATCAAGCAAGGTATCGCCAAGGGCGGCCTGAAGAACGCGGAAGACGCCAAGCTGCGTCTGGGCGTGGCACAGGCAATGGCTGACAAGAAGGAAGACGCCATCGCTACCCTGAGCACCGTGACCGGCACCGATGGCCGCGGCGACATGGCGCGCTACTGGATTCTGTGGGTGAACCGTCCATATCCAGCGAAAGCGGCACCGGCTGCCGAGCAATAATCAGTTTCGGCTGAATTAGAAACGGGAAAAGGCTCTGTGCCTTTTCCCGTTTTTTTATTGCTGAGAGGCGCGCACGATTGGAATCGCGCTTGCCTCAAAAGAATTTCTACGCTGTAATAGCGATCCATATGGTTATCGAAAAAACAACTCGATGCTGGATCGCCTCACACAGGACACGCGCCTGCTCCGACTGACCACACCGGCAGGCACTGCACAGCTGCTGGCCGAGTGCGTGCGCGGTGAGGAAGCGATCGGCAGACCGTTCGCGTTCGACATCTCCGCGCTGTCGACCGATGCCGCCATCCCGCTCAAATCGCTGGCCGGCCAGCCCGTTCTGCTCGAACTACTGACGGCGGAAAAGGCCGCGACAGCCGCATTTTCCAGAACATGAGCGTGTGCGACATCCTGGATGCACTGCTCGCGAGCTGGCGAGGCCAGGGCAAGCTGGCGCCGGCATGGCGCTTCGAGTTGGCTGATCGTGGCATCTATCCCAAGCGCAGCCTGTGCACGCAGTACCAGGAAAGCGACTGGGCCTTCGCTGAGCGGCTGATGGCCGAGGAAGGCCTGTTCTACTTCTTCGAACACTTTGGCGATGCAGCCAGCCCGTCGCTGGGCAGCCATACCCTGGTGATCGCGGACCATAACGCCGCCTTCAAGCCCAATGCGCAGGCCCTGGTGAACTTCACGCAGCCGGGTGCCGTCATGCGCGAAGACAGCATGGACCGCTGGCGCAGGGAAACGCGCCAGCTGACCAATGCCATCGCCCTGCAAAGCTGGGATTACCGCACCCTGCACAAACGCACCGTGAACGCCGCCGGAGCGGACAGCGCTGCGCTGCCCTTGACCGCCAGCGACGTCCCCGGCGCGTATGCCTACACCAGCCGCGAACACGGACAGCGCCTCGCCGAAAGACACCTGCAAGCGCTGGATACCAGGCGCAATACCGCCACCGGCGCCGGCACGGTGCGGACCATCGCGCCGGGCACCACGTTTACACTGCAAGGCGAAGCCACAACTTCGATGCTGGGCGACGATGCCTGCAAGTTGCTGACCACGCGCGTGCTGCACCTGATGCACAACAACCTGTCGGCGCAAACACGCTCGGTGCTGCAGCAGAAGCTCGGCCCTTCGCCGCTGGAGGCAAGCCGGCACGCCACCCGCGAACCGCTTGCCGAGCGTCCCCTGTACCGCAACCGCGTCGAGGCCATCCGCGCCAGCCTGCCCTACCGCAGTACAGCCGAGTGGCGACGCCCGACTGTGCAGGGACAGCAAACCGCCATCGTGGTCGGCCCATCCGGTGCGCCGGTGCATACGGATCGCGACCATCGCATCAAGGTGCAATTCCACTGGCAGCGGGGAGATGGCAGCCATAGCCGCCTGTCGCCATCAATGTCCGCGGGCGAAACCGGCGCCCCGGCCGACGACCGCGCCGGTACCTGGGTGCGCGTGGCGACGCCGCTCGCCCCAATCGCCGGAGCCAACTGGGGCAGCAATGCCCTGCCGCGCGTCGGGCAGGAAGTGCTGGTCGATTTCCTGGAAGGCGATATTGACCGTCCCGTCGTCATCGGCACCTTATACAACGGCCGAGGGCAGCCTGACGCGCAGCATAACCAGGTCGCGCAAGGCAACGGCGCAGCGATCGGCAATGCGCCCGCGTGGTTCCCCGGCGAGACTGAAGCGTACGCCCATGCCGCCGTGCTGTCCGGCCTCAAAAGCCAGTCCTTGCAAAGCAGCCAGACAGGCTCCGGGGCGTACAGCCAACTGGTGTTCGACGATACGCCAGGCCAGTCGCGCCTGTCCCTGCAATGCCACGCCCAGCCGCATCAGGGCTCAGCGGAACTCAATCTCGGCTTCCTGCGCCAACAGACGGACAACCAGCGCCTGCTGGCTGTGGGCTTCGGCGCCGAGCTGAAAACCGAACATGCTCTGACACTTCGCGCCGGGCAAGGCATGCTGCTGAGCAGCCGGACCTCGCAAGGCGCCAGCGGCCAGGTGCTCGAGTCACGCGAGGCACAGGGGCAAGTGGAGGCCGGCGCAGAACGGCTGCAGGCGCTGGCCGAGCTGGCGAAGACCCACCAGGCCGGCCTGCCAAAGGAGCCCGATCCGGAAAAGCTGCCCGCAGTCGAGGGCCTGCGCAAGAGTGCGGAAGCGCTGGCAAGCCGCACCTCCGCTGGCGTCACAGCATTCGGCATGCCATTGATGCAGTGGGACAGCCCTGCCGGCATCGTTGCCGCCACACCCGCCAGCGCTGTACTCACCGCCGGTATCACGGGCAGCATGTCAGCCGGCCAGGACATCAACTTCGCCTCGCAAGCCAATCTGCTGCATTCCGCTGCGGGCGGCGTCAGCCTGTTCACGCGCGGCAAAGCGGACGACAGCCAAAAACTGAACCAGGAAACCGGCCTGCATCTGCACGCAGCCAGCGGCAAATTCAGCACGCAGAGCCAGGACGGACCGACGACTGTGAGCGCATCCAGGACTGTAACCGCCGCCAGCACGGATGCCGATGTCAGCATCGCCGCAAAGCAGCATGTACACCTTACCGCACAAGGGGCCGCGCTGCGCCTGGAGGGCGGAAATATCGAGCTGCGCGCGCCCGGCAAGGTGGAGTTCAAGGCGAGCATGAAGGATTTGACCGGCCCGCAGAACGCCAGCGCCAGCCTGCCCGCCCTGCCGAAGCTGGCCGTACCCAATCTTCCGGCCCGCTACAGCAATCGACTGGATGTCAGCAATCTCTTTGTCCAGCATGATTTCGGCGCGGTGTCGTTTGCTGCGAAACGCGCGGACGGCAAAGCGGTGACCGGCCTGCTCGACCAGCATGGCCGCACGGCCCAGGTCTTTGTACCCGCCGAGGAGAACATCGATGTACTGGCTGGCACCAGCCTGCGTCAATGGAACCTCATCTACGATTACGACAACGAGCAAGACGCATGAAAGCCAAGGATACGCCCGCCGAAGACCTGGCCAGCCTGGTCAGAATCAAGCTGATTGACCCGCTGGGCAACAGCATCGAAGGCCTCAAATACCAGATCCGCGAAGGCAGCAAGGTCGTCGCCAAGGGCAGCACGGACGGCAGCGGCGCCATTGGTCAGTTTGCGTCGCGTATTGGCGCCCAGCTCGAAATCTACGTGGAACGCTTTGCCAGCGATGGCATGAAGCAGATCAGCACCCTGGTGCCGTGGGCGGAGAAGTTCTCCGTCAAGCTGGCCAGCGGCAAGGTAAAAAAAACCGTCACGAGCGCCGAACATCATGGCGATGCCGGCGATTACCAGCGCAAGACCCATGTCGTGAAGAGCGGCGACACTTTATCGACCATCGCGGCAAAGAACGGCGCCACGGCGGAAGCGATCGCACGCCTGAACGGCATGCAGCTGAACGAAGTCCTCAGCATCGGCCGGGTACTCAAGCTACCTGTCGACAAGCCCGCCGCCACGCCCGGCGCTGCTGCCCCACCCAGCAGCAAAGCCGACCAGACGCCGGTGCCGATCAAGATCGAACCGGCGCGCGGCGAGAACGGCACGCCCAAGACCGACGCCAACGCCACCTGCGACAAGACCGGCTGCCTGAAGGTTGGCGACAGCGGACCACTGATCGAAGAATTGAATATCCGGCTGTTCGGCTTTGGCA
>NZ_JBFRDW010000209.1:0-8814 GCF_052113985.1 Pseudoduganella sp. RAF53_2
GGCGTAACGCGCGCGGGCTACAGCATCGATCAATTCGCCGCAGCCCTGGGACAGGGCGCTTACGATGTGGATGATTTCGCCGACACTTATATCTGCGGCGCGACCACCGGCAACTGCCAGCTGGCGCCGGTGTGGGGCGCGGGGGCGAGCATCGTGAAGTACACGTCTTACTGGCACTTCCAGAATCACACTGCCGGCCGTGATGTGCACGGCAATCCCTTCGGCGGCTATAACTACGCCAAGCTGACGGTGGCGGGCGATATCGATAATATGGCCGCAGCATGGCTGTATGGCGATTACCTCGATGACGGCGCGGGCGGGCTGAAAGGCTGGTTCGGCGACGGCAGCAAATACAACGCCTACGGTATCACCGAAGCCCACTATCGCCTGGGCGGCTACTCGACCGCCGACCAGTACGCGGACTTCGAAGCGGCGCCATTCCAGCCGATCGACAATCTGGGCCAATACTGGTTCTCGCAATTCCTGTCGCAGCCGACCGCCCAGAGCCTGGGTTTCGTGCTGCACACCACGGACCTGCTACAGCCACACCACACCTGGGCTACCTCCGCGCATGACCACGCAGGCTGGGAGCAGTGGGTGCTGGATTACTACGACAGCGAACACCTGAACGATCCGGCCCTGGTAGCTGCCGCGCTGTCGGACTTCACGCCGCTGGCATCGAACGCCAGCGATATCCGTGGCCTGCTGACGCAAGGCGGTACGTATTCGTACGCCAACGGCGGCATCGTGATTTCTTCCACCGACCATGGCGACCGCCGCCGCGTTGGCCAGCAAATGATTCCGCATTCGATCGCAATGGTGGTGCATGTGCTGAACCGCGCTGCGGAGCGTCTCGCTAACTGATGCGTACCTTCGCCGCACTCTCCGCACTCCTTGCGCTGGCCTCCGCGCCAGCGCGGGCGGACGTGAGCGCGCGGCCCAGCGATCCGGTCGTGGCGGCGCGCGTGAATGGCGAGCCGCTTTATGCTTTCACGGCGGAGACCATGCTACGTGTGGCGCGCCAGCGCGAACCTGCGGCGACGCGCACGGCGCTGATCGAGTCGCTGGTGCTTGACCGTTTGCTGGCGCCGGAAGCGCGTGAAATTGCACATCCGGTTCCGAGCGCGCAGGCAGTTGGCTTTGCACCGGATGTGGCGACGGAGGACAGGCTGGCGGCACTGCTGGCCGAGCGTCATCCCCCGGCGCTGGATATAGATGCTGTGCGCGACGTGACGGTATCGGACGGCGCGCTGGACGACATGCTGGGCAAGCCGGGCCAGCTACGGCTGGTGCTGGCGCTGGCGCCCGCGCAGCTGGAGCGGGCCAGGTCGATCCCGGTGGCGCGTTACACGCTGCCGGGTGACGCGGAACGCGAGCTTACGCTGTTTGATGTCTATCACCGCCAGAATGTGCAGGGCAGGGTGGCGCTGTTCAATCGGCAGCCGGGTTTCCTGCAGCAGCAGGCGCGCCAGGCGGTGGAGGTGCTGCATGTGGTGAATTGGGCTGTGCGCCAGTTCGGCGCGCTGGCCGTCAACGATTTGCGGCGCGCGCTGGATGATCAGGAAATCGTGATCGCCTTCCAGCGCCTGCACGGCATGGGCAGCGATACGGATTCCGGCAGCGCGGTGCTGGATGCGCTGGCTGCGCAGGTCAGTGCGGAGCAGATTCAGTTCTACTACGCCTCGCACAAGGAAGAATTTGCGCGTATCGAAAGCGTGCGCGCTCGCCATATGCGTCTAGAGGATGAGGACAACGCGCGTGGCGTGTTTGCGGCCTTGCAGTCGGGGGCGGATTTCGCCGCATTGGCGCGCAAGTATTCGCATGCCGATGATGCGAAGCAGGGCGGTGATCTTGGCTGGATAAGGCAGGACACGAAGCGCAGCTGGCTGGCCAATCTGGCTTTTGCGCAGGAACCGGGCAAAGCGTCACCGCCCGTGCGCGCGCCGGTTGGGCCGGATGACAAGGCTTATTGGGAAATCGTGCTGGTGGAGGCGCGCGAGATGGGCTATCACGCGGCCGATTCCGAAACAGTGCTCCATATCGCGCGCCGTGCGGTGGCGCGGCAGGTCGCGATCGCCATGTTTGCCGACATGCGCGCTTGCGCACTGCGCGCCGCCAGCGTTGAGCTGAACGCGAGCATGCTCGATCAGCCGCCAAGCGGCATCGAAGCACGCTGCACCTCCGCCGCCCAGGCAGCCGGCGCGACCACCGACGCGGCCACTGCCTCGACTAGCGCCGCTGTCATGGCCGCCGGCATCGCCACCGCCACCGCCGGTGCAGCGGCAGGCACCACTGCCGGCGCCGCGGATGCCACGGTGGCGCCGGAGGCGGTGCAGCGCCCTGCGTCCGCTTCCGGCGTGGCGGTGCCGACGATTGTGCGGACCGCTCGATGAAACGCATTCTGATCGCTGTAGGCGCGCTTGCCGTAGCGGCCGCGATCTGGGCTGGCCTGCCGGAAGGCGAACTGGCGCCCGCCGACCCAGTCGCCGCTGCCGAACCGCCTGCTCCCGCGGCGCCGCCACCGCCGCCGGCCGGACCGCCGGGCGTGCCACTCGCCCAGCAAAAGCAACCCGCGCGCGCGCCAGTGCCTGCTGTCGATACCAGCAACCCCGCCTGGCTGAGCATGGCAAAAGCGCGCGACGAGGGCGATCCGCGCACGCCGCCGCTGCAGCATGACGCCGCGCTGCAGCCGCAACCCGACCCTGCCCAGTTGGCCGATCCTAAAGCCTATCGCGACTTCGAACGCGCCCAGCATGAGCAAATGCTGGCGTCCTTTGTCGGCGCTTCCGGCGCGGAGGTGGACCGCCTGCGCACCGACCTCGAACGCGGCCGCGCTGAAGGCGTCTCGCCCGAGCAGCTGGCAAAGGCGGAAGAGAAAATCCGCCGCATCGAACAGCAAGCCGCGGCCGCATCCAAAAGCCTGCAGCACTGAGCGCTTGCCGCGCAAGAACCTTCCTTACTCCAGCTCCTACCCCGATTGGGGGATGCCGTACTAGCCGAAATCGGGGATGCTCCAAGACGTAGCGACCCATAAGATGGCGATGCAATGACATCCCAACAAAAGGAGCTATTAATGGATGAACTGGAACAGGCGGGCGCACCAAATTCGCGCCGCCGCAAGGTGCTGCTGGGCGCCGCAACCGTCGCCGCGGTGGCGGGTGCCGCATCGCAGGCCGTAGCTGCGCAAAAGACTGCACCATCGGCGCAGGCCAGGAGCGGTCATGGCTCCACTATCACCACCCGCGACGGCGTGGAAATCTACTTCAAGGACTGGGGCCCGCACGACGGCCAGCCGGTCGTCTTCAGCCACGGCTGGCCGCTGAATGCGGACAGCTGGGAGTCGCAAATGATCTTCCTGGCSTCCAAAGGCTAYCGSKKCATCGCCCATGACCGCCGYGGYCAYGGYCGTTCSAGCCAGCCCTGGGATGGCAATGAYATGGACCACTACGCGGACGATCTGGCCGCAGTGCTGAACCACCTGGACATCAAGAAAGCCACCCTGATCGGCTTTTCGACCGGCGGCGGCGAAGTGGCGCGCTATATCGGCCGTCACGGCGAGTCGCGCGTGGCCAAGGCAGCCCTGGTGTCGGCCGTGCCGCCACTGATGCTGCAAACCCCGAACAACCCGGGCGGCCTGCCGAAAAAAGTGTTCGACGATATCCGCGCCGGCTCCATCGCCGACCGCTCCCAGCTTTACCTGAACATCGCCAGCGGTCCGTTCTACGGTTTCAACCGTCCAGGCGCCAAAGTCTCGCAGGGTCTGATCAATTCGTGGTGGATGCAGGGTATGACCGGTGGCCACAAGAACACCTACGACTCCATCGCCGCTTTCTCGGAAACCGACTTTACTGCAGACCTGAAGAAATTCACCGTGCCGACGCTGATCGTGCACGGCGATGATGACCAGATCGTGCCGATCGACGCGGCAGGCCGCGCTTCGGCCAAGCTGGTGAAAAACGCGAAGCTGATCGTGTATCCAGGCGCGCCGCATGGCCTGACCGATACGCATAAAGATAAACTCAACGAAGACCTGCTGGCCTTCATTCAAGCCTGAAAGGAGCAATCATGACCGTGAACGCAACCCCAACCCCTGGCAAACTGCTGCTGTCCCCAAAGGATCACACCCTGATCCTGATCGACCACCAGTCGCAGATGGCCTTTGCTACCCATTCCATCGACGCCAACACTCTGCGCACCAACACCGCCCTGGTGGCGCATGCCGCAGCGGGCTTCGGCGTATCGACCATCCTGACCACCGTCGCCGAGAAGAGCTTCTCCGGCCCGATCTTCGACGAGATCAAGGAAGCCTTCCCGAAAGGTGAAGTCACCGACCGTACTTCCATGAACACCTGGGAAGACGCCAACGTGATCGCCCGCGTCAACGCCATCGGCAAGCAGCGCCTGGTGTTCGCCGGCCTGTGGACTTCGGTTTGCATCGTTGGCCCGACCCTGTCCGCACTGGACCAGGGCTTCGAAGTGTACGTGATTGCCGATGCATGCGGCGACGTGTCCGACGAAGCCCACGAGCGCGCCATGGAGCGTATGATCCAGGCAGGCGTGCGTCCAATGACCTCCCTGCAGTACATGCTGGAACTGCAGCGTGACTGGGCTCGCACCGAGACTTACGAGCTGACCACCGGCATCGCCCGCAAATACGGCGGCGCTTACGGCCTGGGCATCATCTACGCCAAGACCATGTTCAACGCCCACGAGGGCTGATGCAGCAACCGGGGAGTGACAAAATGAAGATGTACATCGTATCGCTGGCTGCCGGCGTACTGGTTGGCCTGATTTACGGTTTCCTCAACGTGCGCTCCCCGGCGCCGCCCATCGTGGCGCTGGTCGGGCTGCTGGGGATTCTGGTAGGCGAACAACTGCCGCCGCTGATTCGCCAGATGTGGCAGCCCGAACAAACGCAGACGTCATTCCTGGAAAAGCAGGTCAAGCCGCATTGCTTCGGCGAGCTGCCTTCCGGACCCGACTGCAAAAATGAATCTACTGGAGTAGCCGCAAATGAGCACCCAACCAAGTCCTGACCTGATCCTGCATAACGGCCGCTTCACCACGCTGGACCGTTCCAATCCCGAAGCCACGGCGGTGGCGATCCGCGACGAGCGCTTTGTCGCCGTTGGCAGCGACGCGGAAGTGATGGCGCTGGCCGGACCGGCTACCCGCAAGATCGATCTGCACGGCAAGCCCGTGCTGCCAGGCCTGATCGACAACCACCTCCACATCATTCGTGGCGGTTTGAATTTCAACCTCGAACTGCGCTGGGATGGCGTGCGCTCGCTGGCCGACGCCATGGCGATGCTGAAGGCGCAAGTCGCCATCACGCCGGCGCCGCAGTGGGTGCGCATCGTGGGCGGCTTCACCGAGCACCAGTTTGCCGAGAAGCGCCTGCCGACGCTGGAAGAGATTAACGCCGTGGCGCCGGATACGCCGGTGTTCATCCTGCACCTGTACGACCGTGCGCTGCTGAACGGTGCTGCGCTGCGCGCCGTGGGCTATACCAGGGACACGCCACAGCCTCCCGGCGGCGAGATCCTGCGCGACGGCCAGGGCAACCCGACCGGCCTGCTGCTGGCGAAGCCGAATGCCGCCATCCTGTACGCCACGCTGGCGAAAGGACCCAAGCTGCCGATCGAATACCAGGCCAACTCCACGCGCCATTTCATGCGCGAACTGAATCGCCTTGGCGTGACGGGCGCGATCGACGCCGGTGGCGGCAATCAGAATTATCCCGAGGATTACCAGGTCATCGACCAGCTGGCCAAGGACAAGCAGCTGACCATCCGCCTGGCCTACAACCTGTTCACGCAAAAGCCCAAGCAGGAAAAGGAAGACTTCCTGAACTGGACGCAAGCGGTGAAGTACCAGCAGGGCGATGACTACTTCCGCCATAACGGCGCCGGTGAAATGCTGACCTTCAGCGCGGCCGACTTCGAGGACTTCCGCCAGCCGCGTCCCGATATGCCGGCGAATATGGAAGACGACCTGGAAGGCGTGGTGCGCATCCTGGCCCAGAACCGCTGGCCATGGCGCATGCATGCGACCTACGACGAAACCATCAGCCGCGCGCTGGATGTATTCGAAAAGGTCAACAAGGATATTCCGCTGGCGGGCCTGAACTGGTTCTTCGACCACGCCGAAACCATTTCGCAGCGCTCCATCGACCGCGTCGCGGCACTGGGCGGCGGCGTGGCTGTGCAGCACCGCATGGCTTACCAGGGCGAATACTTCGTCGAGCGCTATGGCGCGGCTGCGGCCGAAGCGACGCCGCCGGTGAAGAAGATGCTGGAGTCCGGCGTGCGCATTTCGGCCGGTACGGATGCGACGCGCGTCGCTTCCTACAATCCCTGGGTATCGCTGTCCTGGCTCTCCACCGGCAAAACGGTGGGCGGCGCGCAGATCTACCCGCGCGCCAATTGCCTGAGCCGCGATCAGGCGCTGCGCATGTGGACCGAAAACGTCACCTGGTTCTCCAACGAGGAAGGCAAGAAAGGCCGCATCGCGGTTGGTCAATTGGCCGACCTGATCGTGCCGGACCGCGACTTTTTCACCTGCGCCGAAGCCGACATCGCCGACACGACTTCGCTGTTCACCATGGTGGGCGGCAAAGTGGTTTACGCGGCGGGTCCGTTCCGCGAATACGACCAGGCGCCGCCACCGGCGATGCCTGACTGGTCGCCAGTACGCCAGTACGGCGGCTACGGCGCCTGGGGCAAGCAGGAGAACGCACCGCTGGCCAAGGCGCAAGCTGCAGCCTGCGGTTGCGCGCATTCCTGCCAGGTTCACGGCCACGGCCACGGGACTGCCTGGACAAGCAAGATTCCGGTTGCGGACCTCAAGGAGTTCTGGGGCGCGCTGGGTTGCGCTTGCTGGGCGGTGTGGTGATGCAGCGGGTATTCCTGCTGATGCTGTGCGCTGCCTACATCCAGGGCAGCGTGGAGAAGCTGTTGGACTTCAACGGCGCGATCGGCGAGATGCAGCACTTCGGCCTGCCGCTGCCGGTGCCCATGGCGGCGGCAGTCATCATTTTCGAATTGACTGCATCGGCCATGGTGATCTCGGGCTGGAAGCGCTGGCTGGGCGCCGTCGCGCTGGCGGCGTTCACGGTGATGGCGACCTTCCTTGCCAATCGTTTCTGGGCGCTTCCGGTTGGGCACGAGCGCATGATGACCGAAAACGGCTTCTTCGAGCATATCGGCCTGGCCGGCGCCTTCCTGCTGGTGGCATGGCTGGACTGGAAAGGAGGGCGCAATGCCTGAACCGCGTCCGCTGCAAGGCGCTTCCCTCGGTTTCATCGCCGGCTATGTGGACACACTGGGCTTCATCGGCCTGGCCGGCTTGTTCACGGCCCATGTGACGGGTAACTTCGTGATGATCGGCCGCACCATTGTCGATCCCACGCAAGACTTGCTGATGAAGCTACTGGTATTCCCTGTCTTTATTCTCGCCGTGATGATGACGCGCGTGCTGGTCGCGAGCTGRCAGGCCGGCGGCAAGCCGGCACTGCGCAACGCCATGCTGCTGCAGTTCTTCCTGCTGCTGGGCTGCATGGTGCTTGGCTGGGCGACGGGCGCGCGCACTGCGTTCGACAGTCCCCTCGTCGTGCTGACCGGCATGCTGGGCGCCGCCGGGATGGCGGTGCAAAACGCCTACGGCAAGCTGCTGCAGGGGAAAGAGGACGCCACCACGGTCATGACGGGCAATGTGACGATGATGTCCATCGCCCTGGTTGACGCCATGCGCGGCGACGCGGAAGCGCAAGCCCGCGCGCGCCGCCTGGCCGGTCCGATCTGCGGCTTTGGCGTAGGCGCCATCAGTGGTGCGCTGGCGTGGAAGTTTGCCAGCTTCCTCGGCTTGCTGCCGGTGATCGTGCTGCTGGCGGTGCTGGCCTGGCAGGCGGGCCGCCGCGAAGCACAGGGCGCCACAGCGGCGCAACGGGCCGGATGATGCAGCGCATGTTTCCGATGTTCCCCCTGGGCTGGCCCGGCTTCGCGCTGGTACTGCTGCGCGGGGCGGTGTCGGTTCAATTGACCACGCTTGCCGGCGCCCAGGTTCACGCCCCGCTGGCTGGTGTCGGTCTGTTGCTGCTGGGCGGGTTGCTGCTGCTTGGCCTGCTGACGCCGATCGCCAGTGCGCTGGCGGCATTGGCGGAATTATGCTTGGCCGCGCTGGGGGAGGGTGTCACGATGACGTCCGCCTTGCTGATGCTGGACCCGCTGCTCCTGCTGCTGCTTGGCCCCGGCGCTTATTCCTGCGATGCCCGCCTGTTTGGCCGGCGTCTGATTTCGCTGCCCGATTAAAGATTGATGATGCCGCGCCGCAAGGCGATGGTGACGGCGTGCGTACGGTCATTGGCCATCAGCTTGGAGAGAATGCTCTTCATATGCGCCTTGACCGTTTCTTCCGAAATTTCCATCTTCACCGCGATGCGCTTGTTCGAGTTGCCGCTGGCCGCATGCTGCAGGACCTCGGTTTCGCGTCCGCTCAGCGCGTTCTGGCCCATGTACTGAGCCAGCTCCATCATGATCTCGGACGGAATGCGGCGAATGCCCTTGTTCACGTCGCGGATGGTATCCAGCAGGTCCTTGCGCAGGGTGCTCTTCAGCAGGAAGCCCATGGCGCCTGCCTGCACTGCGCGCAGGATCTGGGCATCGCCCTTGAAGGTGGTGAGCATCACAAAGCGCGCGTCCGGCACGTGGCGGCGGATTTCCTGCATCGCCGTCACGCCGCACATTTCCGGCATGGCGATGTCCATCACGGTAATGTCGGGGCGCAGGTCCAGGAACCGCTGCACCGCCTCGCGGC
>NZ_JBFRDW010000210.1:0-8784 GCF_052113985.1 Pseudoduganella sp. RAF53_2
GTGGCGTTGCGGGTGACGAGCGTGGTGGCGGCCGCGCCTTCCGCGCCCGCGTACCAGGCATCGACCACGGTCTGCAAAAAGCCGAACGAGATCGTCGCCACCATCAGGCCGAGCACCGTGAGCACCGTGCGCAGCTTGTGGCGGAAGGCGTTGCGGGCGATCAGCTTGAGCAGATACATGATGTCAGGCGGCGGCGTCCAGCAGCTCGCCCTTTTCCAGGTGGACCAGCTTGCGCGCCTGCTGCGCGGCGTGGGCGTCATGGGTGACCATGATGATGGTCTTGTCCAGTTCCCGGTTCAACTGATTGAGCAGCGCGAGTACATCGGTGGCGGACTGGCGATCCAGATCGCCGGTGGGTTCGTCGGCCACCAGCAGCACGGGATCGGTGACGATGGCACGCGCGATCGCCACGCGCTGCTGCTGGCCGCCGGACAGCTCATTTGGCGTGTGGTCCATGCGGTCGGAGAGGCCTACCATGGATAAGGTCAGCTCCACGCGCTCCCGCCGTTCGCGCCGGCTCAAGGAAGTCAGCAGCAGCGGCAGTTCCACATTTTCGTAAGCCGTCAGCACCGGCATCAGATTGTAGAACTGGAAGATGAATCCCACATTGGAAGCGCGCCAGGCCGCGAGCGCGCTCTCGGACATGTTCGCGATATCCAGGCCGTCGACGCGCAGCACGCCGCTATCCGGCTTGTCGATGCCCGCGATCAGGTTGAGCAGGGTGCTTTTGCCGGAACCGGATGGTCCCATCAGCGCCGTAAAGTCCCCGCGCTGGATATCGAGCGTGATATCGGTCAGCACAGGCACGGTCTGTCCACCGCGCCGGTAGGACTTCACCAGATGTTCGATCTGGACCAGGACGCTCATTTCTTGGTGGCGGCAACCGGCTGGCCGTTCTGCAGTTTTTCGGATGGCTTGAGCACCACCTTATCACCCGGCTTCAGGCCCCTGACTTCGACCAGCTCGCCAACTTTGCGGCCGGCCGCGACAGGCGTCACGTGCGCTTTATCATCCACGATCACGAAAGCCACCGACTTGCCATCGCGCTGCACGATGGCGGACGGCTGCACGGCGGTCACGGCCACACGGTCTTCAGGCGGCACCGGCTTGGACAGGAAAGCCACCTTGGCGCTCATATCGGGCAGGATGCGCGGATCGCGGTCGTTGAAGCGCACCTTCACCAGCAAGGTTGCCTTGCTGCGGTCCAGCGTGGGCACCATGCGCGAGACAGTGCCGGACAAGCGCAGTTCAGGGAAGGCATCGAGCTGGATTTCGGCCGGCTGATCGACGCGGATCTTGGCCAGGCTGGATTCGGATACATCGGCTTCCACTTCCAGCGTGTCCATATCGGCGATGGTGACCACCGCGCCCTTGCTGTCGGCGGCGGAAGAGAAGGGCGTGATGTTATCGCCCACGTTGGCGTTCTTGGTCAGGATCACGCCATCGAAAGGCGCGCGGATCAGGGTCTGGTCCACCGCCACTTGCGCGGCGCGGGCATTGGCCTGGGCGGCAGCGATGGAGGCGCGGTCGGCACTGATGGAGGCTTTGGCCTTGTTGTAGCGGGCCAGCGCCGCATCGGCAGCCGAAGCCGCAATGAATTTTTGCTGGAGCAGGTCCTGCGCACGCTGGTTGGCGTTGCGGGCGTCCATCAACTCCGCCTGGCCCTGTTCCAGATTGGCTTGCGCCACCTTGACGTTGGCCTGGGCCTGGCCCAGCGCGGCGCTGACGTCGCGGTTTTCCAGCCTCGCCACCACTTCATCCTGCTTGACGCGGCTGCCTTCCAGCACGCCCAGCCACTCCAGGCGGCCGGTGGCCTTGGACGACAGCGCAGCCTTGCGCTGTGCCACCACATAGCCGGTGGCATTCAGCAGGGTGTAGTTCTGGGAGGGCCAGGCCTGGGCCACGGTGACCACGTCCACATCGGCCTTGCCGCCGCCACCGCGCGCCACGACAGCGCCGATCGCGATCAGCACGACGGCGCCGATGATCAGCCATTTCCAGCGCCGTGGGCGCCGTATCGGGGCAGCGGAGGGGCTGCCACGCTCGATCTTCAGTTTTGAAATATCCGGAGCCGCCACACGCACCTCGCAGTGAAGTTGCCATGGTTGCCAATAGTGCTACACATTGTGGCACTCCGCAAGTGCTAGTCCGGCTCGTTCAGCAGGGCATACAGCTGGCTGGCGCTGACCGGCTTGACCAGATGGGCCGCAAATCCTGCTGCATGGGAGCGTACCCGGTCGGCAGGCTGGCCGTAGCCCGTCAAGGCGACCAGATGGGTTTCGGCGAAGCCGGGCTGCTGGCGCAGTTCGGCCGCCAGTTCGTAGCCGTCCATGCCAGGCAGGCCGATGTCGAGGATGGCGATATCGGGCGTGAAGCTCTGGCTGGCGCGCAGGGCGCTGACAGGATCGGCTGCCGTTTCGACCTGATGGCCGTGCACTTCAAGCAGGGTACGCAAGCCGTCCAGCACGTCGGGATTGTCATCCACCAGCAGCACGCGGCGGCGCGGGCAGCCGCCGGGATTGTCGACGCGGGCCGCAGGCGCCTGCTGCGGCTGTCCCGCCTGCGCGGGAGCGAGCGGCATGCGCACGGTAAATTCGCTGCCTGTGCCGATGCCTTCGCTGCTGGCGCTCACGCTGCCGCCATGCAGGCTGGCGATGCTGCGTGCGATGGCCAGGCCCAGTCCCAGTCCGCCGCGCGAACGGTCCAGCGCCTGGCGTTCCTGTACGAATTTGTCGAAGAGCTGGGGCAGCATTTCCGGCGCAATGCCGATTCCGTTGTCGCGCACCTGCACGACGGCCAGGCCGTCTTCGCCCCCGGCTTGCAGCGAGATCTGGCCGCCGCTGTTGGTGTACTTGGCGGCGTTGGTCAGAAGATTGACCAGCACCTGGGTGAAGCGTGCGGGATCGGCCTGGACTTCCATGCCGCTGACCGGCACGTCCACCCGCAAATAGTGGTGGCGCTCCTCCAGCAATGGGCTGACGGTTTCCACTGCCTGAGCGACCAGCCGCGCCAACTCCACGCGTTCCTTGCGCAGCGTGATCTTGCCCTGGGCGATGCGGGCCACGTCGAGCAGGTCATCCACCATGCGCACCATGTGCTGGGCCTGACGCTCGATCACCGCATGCTCTTTCTGCAGTGCGCCAATGCCTTTCAGGCGCATCAGCTCCAGCGCGATCAGGATAGGCGAGAGCGGATTGCGCAGTTCGTGGCCCAGCATGGCAAGAAAGTCGTCCTTGGTGCGGTTGGCGATTTCCGCTTCGCGCCGCGCCCGCACCAGCTCCGTCACTTCGAAGGCGACCAGGGCGACGCGGTCCACCTGGCCGTGTGCATTGCGGACCGGCTGGTGCACGTAGTCGAAGTAGCACTCTTCGCTTTCGCCTAATGGACCGCGCGCCAGCAGCACGCGGCGCGCGCGGCCTTGTACGGCGTGCCCCGTGCGCATGACGTGTTCCAGTTCGTTGATCAGGCCCTGGCTTTCCAGTTCAGGGAATGCCTGCCGCAGCGGCATGCCCATGACGTCGCGGCCGCCGATGATTTCGCTGTAGCGCTCATTCAGCAGTTCATACACCAGGCTTGGACCGCGCAGGATGGCAATCGCCGCAGGCACCTGCATGAACACCGTTGCCATGCGCGCGGCATCGGCGCGTTCGATCTGGCGGATGCGCGCGCGTACCAGATGGGAATCGACGCGGGTCATCAGCTCGCGGGCGGAGAAGGGTTTGACCAGGTAGTCGTCAGCGCCGGCACGCAGGCCCTCGATGCGCGCCTCTTCGCCGGCCCGGGCGGATAGCAGCATCACTGGAATGTCGTGCAGGGTCTCGCTGTCGCGCAGGGCAGCCAGCAGGCCGAAGCCGTCCAGTTCCGGCATCATCACGTCGGAAATGATCAGGTCGGGCCGCTGGCGTGCCGCCTCGGCCAGGGCTTCGCGGCCGTTGCTGACAGCCGTGACATGCCAGCGCTGGCGCAGCAGGCGTACCAGGTATTCGCGCATGTCGGTGTTGTCGTCGGCTACCAGCACGCGTGCCCCGACCGTGAGCACGCTGCTTTCGTCGGCAAGGTCGAGGAAGGACTGGTCGGGCAGGGATTCGGGCAGCCAGCGCGTGGCTTCCAGGGTGTAGGCTTCACGTGCACCATGATCGGTGGCGGCTGGCGCTTCGCCGATCTGCTCGTCCGCGATGTGGGCATGGCCCAGTGGCAGGGTGATGGTAAAAGCGGTGCCTACGCCAGGCTCGCTGCGCACGGCGATGGTGCCGCGGTGCAGTTCGACCAGGTCGCGCACCAGGGCCAGGCCGATGCCGGAACCCTCATGGGTACGCGAACGCGTGCCTTCCACGCGCTGAAAGCGTTCGAAGATGCGGCCCAGGTGCTGGGCCGCGATGCCGACGCCGGTGTCGCTGACTTCCAGCATGGCATGGCCATCCTGCTCGCGCAGGCTGAGGCCGATGCGGCCTTCGAAAGTAAACTTGAAGGCATTGGACAGCAGGTTGAGCACAATCTTTTCCCACAGCCCAGCATCGACCCAGGCGGGCGAGGATAGCGGCTGGCAATCCACGCTGAGCGTCAGGCCCGCGCTTTCCACCACGGAGCGGAAGCAGCTGGCCAGGTCGGCGGTCTGCGCGGCCAGGTCGGTTTCGGTGTAATGGGCCTGCATGCGGTTGGCTTGCACACGCGAGAAGTCGAGCAGGGTATTGACCAGCTTTTGCAGGCGCAGGGCGTTGCGGTGCGCGACCTGCAGGCGTTCGTGCTGCACCGGGCCGAGGCGGTTCGCACTGTCGTTGATGGCGTCCTCAATGGGGCCCAGCATCAGCGTCAACGGCGTGCGGAATTCGTGGCTGACATTGCTGAAGAAAGTGGTCTTGGCACGGTCCAGTTCCGCCAAAGCTTCCGCGCGCCGGCGCTGCTCTTCCGCGGCGGTGGCATTCTGCAGCGCGGCTGAGACCTGGCCTGCCACCAGTTCGAGGAAGCTGTAATACTGCGCATCCAGTCTGGTGACAGGGCTGATGCCCAGCATGAGCAGGCCTGCGGGGCGCTGCTGGCCGGGAATTTCCAGCGGCAGGACCAGGGCTTCCGTCAACGGCCGGTCTGCCAGCCCAAGCGGCAAGCCGGGCATGTGATCGACGGGCAGCAATTCGGCATCGCGGCCCGGCGCCATATCGGCAGGCAGGGGCGGCGGGTTGGACAGGTGAATAGTCTGCCGCAGCTGCAGGCGGTCGGATTCCGCCTCGGCGAGGTAGAGCGCGGCAAAAGGAATGTCGTTCGGGTTTTGCGCGATGGCGGACATGGCGCCGGCGCAGGCGCTGGCCACCGTGTGCTCGCCCAGCGCGGCGGCCGACAGCGCCGATAACGTTGCCAGCCGGCGCGCATTCAGCTTGCTGGTGGTGACGTCGGCGGAAGGACAGAACAGGCCGCCGACCCCGCCCGACTCATCTGCAATCGGACTGTAGGAAAAGGTGAACCATTTTTCTTCCAGCCAGCCGGCGCGGTCCATGAACAGCTGCTCGGCTTCGACGAAGGTGGCTTCGGCCTTATTGAAGACTTTATCGACCAGCGGCGTGCAGTAATCCCAGATCTCGGCCCATACCTCGCTGGCGGGACGGCCTAATGCCCACTGGTGCTTGGCTTCGCCCAGCACGGCGATATAGGCGTCGTTGTACAGAAACGTGGCTTGCGGACCCCAGCCGATCCAGATCGGATGCGTCGTGTTGAGCATCAGGCTGACGCTGGTGCGCAGGCTCTGCGGCCAGTTCTCCAACGGGCCGAGCGGCGTGGTGGACCAGTCGAATTCGGCGATTAGTCGCCCTAGCTCACCGGGTGATGCGAGAAACTGGGGAAGTCGGCTCACGTTGTTTCCGATGTAACCAATAATCGAACACGCACTCTAAGACAGGTTGGCGTGGGGCACAAGGAGAGCGCGTTTGACAGTTCCCGTTCCTGCAACGGATACTTACTTGAATCTGCGACCAACCGTGAAGTCATGCTGCAACCGCCTGCTTTTCCAATCCGCAAAGAATGTCCGCCTGGCGCCTGTGTATGCGAGCGCGAGTTGCTGCTGGACGACCCGCAAGCCGACCTGCGCATCCTGCGTCTGACGAAAGACGAGGAGAAGCGGCTGATCGAACGCATCGAAGCCATTGCCAGCTACGCGGAATTGATGCGCGTCGGGCAGCGCTTGCAGGAACAGTTGGGCATCACCGTCAGCATACTGCCGGGTCCGAATGAGGTGCGCACGGTACGCGGCTTCCAGATCGAGCTGGCGCAGCGGCCGGGCCTGTGCCGCAAGACGCGCGAATCGATTCCCGCCGCCATTCGCCGTTGCCTGAACGCCCATCCGGATATTGCCTTTGCGATTCTAAATGCCAACGATTTGTTGTCCGGGCTGTGATAAAGTTGCCTGATCCTATTTAAACCAGGGGCAAAAGCGGGTGTCTGCCACGCCGTGGCAGGCACCGGGGTTGCGCCTCTGGTTTTTTACCAAAGGGGAGGCGGACATGGTTGCGTATCGCAGGCGGGACTTCCTCAAACATGCCGGCTGGGCCGGCGCAGCTTCGGTCCTGAGCGGACATGGGCTGTCGGCGCTGGCGGCTTCAGCGTCGGTGAAATTGCCGTTCGACAACGGCGAACGAGAGCTGGTGGCGTTTCCGCAGAAACGCCCAATGATTGTGCTGACCAGCCGGCCACCCCAGCTGGAAACACCTTTCTCCGTATTCAATGAAGGCGCGCTGACGCCAAACGATGCCTTCTTCGTGCGCTATCACTGGAGCGCGATTCCCACTTCCATCGACCCGGCGGCCTACCGGCTGAAAATCGGTGGCCACGTGAACACGGCGCTGGAGCTGTCGCTGGCCGACATCAAGCAGATGGGCGACGCCGTCGAGCTGGTGGCGGTCAATCAATGCTCGGGCAATAGCCGCGGCCATTTCTCGCCGCGTGCCAATGGCGGGCAGTTGTCCAACGGTGCGATGGGCAATGCGAAATGGACCGGTGTGCCGCTGAAGACGGTGCTGGAAAAGGCCGGTGTGAAGGCGGGCGCAGTGCAGGTGGCCTTCAACGGGCTGGATACTCCGCCCGCTGGCGACGGGCCGGATTTTGTCAAAGCCCTGAATATCGATCATGCGCTGGACGGCGAAGTGATGCTGGCGTGGCAGATGAATGACGCGGATCTGCCGGTGCTGAACGGCTACCCGCTGCGGCTGGTAGTGCCGGGCTATTACGGTACCTATTGGGTCAAGCATTTGTCCGATATCACGGTGCTGGATAAACCGTTTGATGGTTTCTGGATGGCGTCGGCCTACCGCATTCCGGACAACGCCTGCGCCTGCGTGCAGCCGGGTACGGCGCCGGCGCGCACGGTGCCGATCGGGCGCTTCAATGTGCGCTCCTTCATCACCAGCCTGCAGGATGGGGCGCGGGTGAAGGCGGGCCAGCAGATCGTGGTCAAGGGCATAGCCTTCGATGGCGGACAGGGCGTCACCGAGGTGGCGTTCTCGGCCGACGGCGGCAAGTCGTGGCAGTCGGCGACGCTGGGCAAGGACCTGGGCAAGTATTCCTTCCGCGAGTGGAGCGCGGCGTTCAAGCCGGGCAAGGGCACGCATGAGCTGATGGTGCGCGCGGTCAATCGCATCGGGCAGAGCCAGCCGATGACGGGACTGTGGAATGCGGCGGGCTATATGCGCAATACGGTCGAAACCACGCGCATCGTGGCAGCTTAAGGGGAGATGACAATGAAAGCATTCATCGCCATCGCCGCCGGCGTGCTGGCCTTCGCATGCGGCGCGGCTGCTGCAACCGAGATTGTGCTGCCGCCCGAGACGGCAGCCTACAAACAGAGCGCGCTGCCCGGCTTCCAGCTGGTGCAGGCACATTGCCTGCTGTGCCACTCGGCGCAGTATGCCCAGATGCAGCCGCCAACGTCGCCACGCGCCTACTGGGAGGCGACCGTCAAGAAGATGAAGAAGCCTTTTGGCGCCCAGTTCCCGGATGAGGATATTCCGGCGCTGGTCGACTATCTCGTGAAAACCTACGGCAATGAGAAGCCGAAATAGCCAGCCAAAACCAGGGACGTGAAGCAGGTGGCCGCCACGATGTGGCAGCCACCAGGGTTGCGCTGCTGGTTTGCGCTACAATCCCGCCTTTCCCTGAAGGCAAAGCTGTTCTCATGACCATCCCATCGCAAATCCTGCAGGCGCTTGAACGCGCCGATTCGTCCTGGCACGCCGTTCTGAAAGAGGGCCTGGAAGCGATGGAGAAGGCAAATCCGGCGTATCTGCCGGAGCTGGCGGTGGATAGCTATTTGCCGACGGAGCTGCGCTTGTTTGCTGCCTTCACTCAGCCGCTGGACAAGGTGCGCTACGTGCTGGTGGGCGAAGGCCCTTACCCGCGTGCCGAAAGCGCCACCGGCGTCTGCTTCATGGACGGCGCTGTGAAAGGGCTATGGTCGGAGGAGGAGGGCGGCGGCCTGTCCAAGCCGGTCAATAAGGCAACTTCCCTGCGCAACTTCATGAAAATGCTGCTGGTGGCAGATGGCCAGCTGAGCGAAGCCCAGACTAACGGCGAAGCCTTGGCGGCCGTGTCGGCGCAAGCGCGTGCCGGCGCGGCGGTCCAGACATTGGCTGAGGTGCAGGAACGCCTGACCACCCACGGTTTCCTGTTGCTGAACGCCTCTCTGGTGTTCCGTCCCCATATTGCCCCGGTGAAAGATGCCAAAGCCTGGCTGCCTTTCTTCGAAACCGTGATGCGCGCGCTGGCCGAGCGTAAGCCGACGCTGGTGCTGTGGGGCAAGATCGC
>NZ_JBFRDW010000211.1:0-8751 GCF_052113985.1 Pseudoduganella sp. RAF53_2
GATCACGTGCACGCGGGCGCCATCGCGGATCAGCACCCGCTCGGCCGGACGCGCGCGCGCGGCCGCGACATCGCGCGCCGCAGCAGCCACCGCCGCCTGCTGGCCGCCCGCCGCCGCGCCGAGGTTGATACGCGCATGCGCCAGCGCCTGGTCCAGCCGCTCCTGGCTGAAAGGCTTCAGCAAGTAGTCCAGCGCGTGCACCTCGAAGGCCTTCAGTGCGTACTGGTCGAACGCTGTGGCGAAAATGAAGCGCGTCTTGCCGCTCACCAGTTCGGCCACTTCGAAGCCATCCAGCTTGGGCATCTGGATATCGAGGAACACCAGCTCCGGCTCCAGTTCGGTGATGGCCTTCACGGCCTCAAAACCGTTGGCGCATTCGGCCACGATCTCCACGTCAGTATGGGCCGACAGATATTCGCGCATGACGCCACGCGCCAGCATTTCGTCGTCAACAATGATGATCCGCATTCAATCCTCGTTTGTCTCGGCAGGCATCGCTATCTCCACGATGAACTTGCCCTCTTCTTTTTTCCAGTGAACGCTGGCCTCGTGGCCGTAAGCGCAGCTCAGGCGCTCGCGGACATTTTTCAGGCCGATACCATTACCGCGCCGCTCCGGCACGCTTTCGTCCATGGCATTGGTCACGGTGATCTTCAGCACCGATCCCGCGCGCCAGGCCGCGACCAGCACCAGCCCACCTTCCGGCAGCTGGCCGATGCCATGCTTGACGGCGTTTTCCACCAGCGGCTGCACGATCATCGGCGGCACCAGACAGGCCAGCGCGCTTTTCTCGATCGCCTCCTCATGCACCAGCCGCTCGCCGAAGCGCACTTTTTCGATGGCGAGAAAATGCCGGTTCAGCGCCATTTCCTGCTCCAGCGTGACCTTCTTGTGCGCATCCATGCCCAAGCTCTGACGGAAGAAATCCGACAAGCGCAGAGTCATTTCGCGCGCGCCCTTCGGGTCCATCGAGGTCAGGGCGCTGATCGAATTCAGGCTGTTGAACAGGAAGTGCGGATCGATCTGGGTGCGCAGCATGCGCAGCTCCGCATCGCGCGCCATGAGCTTCAGTTCCAGCTCGCGGCGCTCGGCGTTGCGGGCACGCGTGAATTCCACCACCAGGTAGTTCGCCGCCGCCAGCAAGCCATACAGCAGCACGCCCAGCAGGAACAGCAAGGCCACCAGCGCCGGACGCAGCGTCACGCCCCAGCCGAATGCCCCCAGCAGCGCATTCCATGCCTGCAGAATGCCCACCCACAGGAAGCCCGCTACGACCGCTGCCGTGGACAGCGCCAGCAAAATCGCAGCCGGCGTGCGTTCACCGAGCGGGTTGGCGCGGCACAGGTAGTAAGTCGAGAAGCCGGCCCCCACTGCAAACAGCAGCGTGGCCGGCATCATGAACAGCATGGCGTAGCCCCAGGGACCGGGCGTCATGACGGTGACGACACCGCCCAGCCCTGCCCCCAGCAACAGCCAGACCAGCAGGTAGAGCGCGGCGCCGCGGCTTGTCAGCGCGCCCTGCATCAGTTACGGATTTCCACGCCGCCCATGATGGCGTAGCCGCGGATGATCAGTCGTTTGGTGTGCTCTTTCGGCACCACGGTCTTTTCGTCGAAGCCGCCCATCAGAGGCGTGCCTTCCATTTCCACGGTCCAGTCGATCGGCACCTTGATGGTGATGCCGCCACACAGGGCGAAGGTGGTAATCACAGCCTCGCTCACGATGTCGGATTCGCGCAGGTCCAGGTCGCAGCCGCCGAACATGGCGGTGATTTCGCCGCCGCGGAAGTCCTTGCTGATCACGCGGCGCTTGAAACCGCCCAGAATCGCGGTCGCATTCAGCAGCGGCTCCGAGCCTTCGATGTCGGCCAGTCCTTCCGGATTGACGGCCGGCTTGCGGGTCGATTTGAACACCACCATCAGGCCCGCCGCGATGATCAGCATCGGCGCCAGCACGCGCCAGCTGATATAGAACCAGCCAAAGCCCTGCAGCATGAACACCGTACCAATCAGCAGCAGGATGCCGCCTACCACCGAGCCGCGCTCGGAGCGCGCCTGAGAAATTTTGAGCAGACCGGCTACGATCAGGATCACGGGCCAGAATTGCAGGTTGTATTCGATGTCGATCCAGCCCAGGTTATCGAGCAGGAAGACAAAGCCCATGCAAATCACGGCAAAGCCAATCAGCATCTGTGCAGCGGTGCTGCGTTGACGTTGGGTCCTCATTTACATCTCCTTCTTGTTGTCGAAGTATTTAATCACAATCGGCTGCAAGACCAAACTGATGCCCGCCATGATGACGAGGATTGGCCAGCTATTGCCGAAGGTCAGTCCGTACACGTGCTCGAATGCGCAGAAGAACCACACTGCGAACAGCACTTCCCATACGCCGTCCATAAAAAGTTTTCCCGTAGTAGGTGGAATCATATTGTTGATGCCGAAAGCGAGGACCACGGCCGGCCAGTAGCGCCAGAACTGGCCCACGTGGACGACGTCGGTGCGGTCCATCAGGAACACCACGCCAACGCAAACGATCAGGATGCCCCAGATCAGCTGACGGCGCATTTGTTGTGATTCTTTGCTCATTGCTGCCTCCCCGTTGATGTCATGGCGCTAATGTACCGGCGCTCAAGGGGCGGCGAAACGGCTTTTCGGTGAATGGCGGAGGGGGATCGGTGAATGACGCGCTTTTCAGCGAACGGCGAAAAAAAGCCCGCTGTTGGCGCAGCGGGCTCTCGGGAGACAGGTAATGCGGGGGGTACGGACGCTAGGACCTGCCGGTTTCCATCTTCTGGTCAAACATCATCAGTCCCCATCCTAGCTGGCGACGGATTTCCTCCGGCGTGGGAGGAGGTTTGACTTCTTGTGAGCGCCGCTCGAGGTATTCGCGCACAACGTACTTGGATGGATGATTAGCCTGAGTCATGATGGCCTCCAATATTTTGTTGGTCTTGAGCCTGAATTCTGTGGTGCCGGTACTTCAGGCGACCGGCTTGCCTCGGATGAGCGTTCGTGCTTCGTTTTGATTCGAATTGCACGCGCATCGATCACGGTTCCATCTTAGTTTTGGAACGTTGACGCCACTGTGCGCCGTCGAACATTGACGCCCTCAGTTCATCCCGCCTTTGCGTAGGCGCTTGCCTACGCCGGACATCTTCTGTTACAGCTTCTGCTGCAGGAAGTCGAGGAAGCAGCTGATGCGCTGGGCCAGCTGTGTATTGCGGTAATAGACGGCGTGGATCTGCTGGCGGAAGCCGGTATTGAAGGGCTCCAGCACGCTCACCAGACGCCCCGCGGCGATATCGGCGCGTGTCATAAAGTCCGCCAGGCACACAATGCCCTGCCCAGCAATCGCCAGCTGGCGCAGGGTTTCACCGCTGGAAGCGGAAAGCACTGGCGCCACCGGCCAGGTATTGCCGCCGTCATGCCGCAGCGGCCATTGGTTGCCCAATTCGTATTGCGCGAACCCAAGCAAGGCATGCTGCGCCAGGCCTTCCGGCGTTTGCGGCACGCCGTTCTGCGCCAGATAGGCGGGGCTGGCCAGCACATGCAGGGGGCTGGAACTGAGCGGCCGTGCATGCAAGGTGGAATCGCTCAAGCTGCCGATACGGATGGCAATATCGGTGCGGTGTTCGATCAGGTCGGCGATCTGATCATTGCTGGTGAGTTCCAGCCGGATCTCGGGGAACAGTTTGCGGAACTCGGCCACATGCGGCACCACACAGTGCAGCATGAAAGGCGACGCCGCATCCACCACAAGGCGCCCGGCCGGACGCTGGCGGCGCATGCGGATGGTTTCCTCCGCCTCTTCCATTGCCTCAAGGATGGCGCGCGCTTTCGCCAGGAACAGCTGGCCCTCTTCCGTGAGTTCCATGCGCCGCGTGGTGCGCGTCAGCAGCGAGGTTTGCAGTTTTTCTTCCAGGCGCCCAAGCGCCCTGCTCACACCGGAACTCGTCTGTCCAAGATGCACGGCAGCGGCGCTCAGCGAGCCGCTGTCGATCACGGTAACAAAGGTCCTGAGCTCATCGGAGTGAATATCCATCTGCGGATTATACGGGCTCATGCACGCAAAAATATTCCCCTTGACCTTTTCCCGGCTTTAGGCGTCCCCCTAACGCGACTCTTCTATATGTCCGCAGGCGAACATACACACTTCATTAATGAATTATTCTTTTGATACCGTGGGATATATTTGCAGCGTTAGCAGAAGGGAAAAATTGATATTTTCTACAGGCCATAGAAAGTAAAAATTTGCAATATCCCGACTGTTGACATGTAACAAACCGCTACTACGTATCACAACAACACGATTTTCAAGGGGTATTAACATGAAGAAAGCGTTATTTAGCAAGGTAGCCGGAACTCTCCTGTGCACTGCCGGGCTGCTCGCCAGCACTGCTGCCAGCGCAGATACCACGTTGACCTTCGATGCTGCAGGCAATGCCGTCTTCGGCTCTCTGCATGCTTCGCCTGGCGATTTCGTCGACACCTATCTGTTCAGTGTCRACACCAACGCCAGTTATGCCAGCGGTACTGCGGTGGTGGGCAAAACCTGGATCGACTCCGCTCGTTTGGCAAACTACGGCATTACCGACATCCAGTTCTTCCAGGTGAATGCTGACAGCAGCCATTCCAACCTGGGCACGAACTTCTCTACCTCATCCGGTATTGAGTTCTATCCTCTGGACGCACTGATGACCGGTAACTATGGCTTCACCGTCACTGGCAGCACCGCTATCGCAAATATGGGCGGTTCCTATGCCGGTAACCTGAACCTGGCTGCACCTGTCCCGGAGCCGGCAACTTATGCGATGCTGCTGGTAGGCGTTGGCCTGCTGGGCTTCACCGCACGCCGCAAATCCAACGACAAGCTGGGTTAACCCGCAACCACTCCCCCGTGGAAACCCGCTGCGGCGGGTTTTTTCAGGCGTAGCGCAGCACGTCCGCCCGCAGTTCCAATAACTCTGGCTGGAAAATGAGGCGCTCTTTGCCGGTTAACAAGAGGAAGTGCTTGCCCGTGCAGCGGGCCAATAGGGTCATTCCGACTTGTTCGGCGACCATATGCCCCATCTGCGTCGTCCCCGAGCGGGACAGCAGGAAAGGAATGCCCATCTGCGCGCCTTTGATCACCATCTCAGAGGTCAGGCGGCCCGTGGTGTAGAACACCTTGTCGCCGCCTTCCATCCCTTCCAGCCACATCATGCCCGCAATCGCGTCGACCGCATTGTGGCGGCCCACATCTTCCACGAACCACAGCAAATCACCCGCTGCGTTGAACAGCGCGCAGCCGTGCACCGAGCCGGCCTGTTTGTAGATCGATTGCTGGGTGCGAATGGTATCGACAATGCGGTACAGCGTGCCCTGGTGCAGGCGCGCGTCCTGCGGCAGGTGGATCTTTTCGATTTCGTCCATCAGGCCGCCGAATACCGAGCCCTGGCCGCAGCCGGTGGTCACCACCTTCCTGGAGGTACGGGCTTCAACGTCGGCGATGCCATGGCGCGTTTTAACGGCCACGGCATCGACTTCCCAGTCCACCGTGATGGAGACGATCTCTTTCAGGCTGCTCACCAGGCGCTGGTTGCGCAGGTAGCCCAGCGTCAGCAGTTCGGGCGCGCCGCCCAGGGTCATCAGCGTGACCAGTTCGCGCTTGTCGACGTAGACCGTCAGCGGCCGTTCGGCGGGAATGGAGATCAGCGAGCTGCGCCCTTTTTCATCCAGCACCTCGACCTCGCGGGTCAATGCGGCGCTGGCCTGCGTCATTTGCGGACGGTAGCTCATTTCTTTTGCGGCGGTGGCTGTTTGGAACCGGCTTCGGGAACCGGCTTGGAGTCGGCCACGCCTACCTCAGCGACCTGGGCGACGTACGGCCCCGGGTCGGCGCAAGGCGGCGTCGGCATGGACGCCTTCTTGCCTGCGCCCTTGTGCTTGAAGTAGTCGGCGGCGACCTTGTCCTGCACCAGGCAAAGCTTGTAGGCCGCGACCTTGTCGCTCCACGCAGTCTTGGCCTTGGTTTCATCGGCCTTGGCTTTCGCTTCCGGACTTGGCGCTGGCAGCTTGGCCTGCGCGAACGGAGCCAGTGCAACCAATCCTGCCAGCGCCAGCGCGGCGCTCAGTGCTTTGTTCATCGCTGTCTCCTCAAACGGTCTTGGGTGCCGTGCCAACCGTCGCTGCGCCTTCCTGCGTACGCACGCGCGGCACTTCGCCTTTCTGGATCTGGTCGTACCAGATGTCGTGGTGCTCGATCGCCCATTCATCGTCCACATAGCCGTCGCGCATGGCGCGGTAGGCACCTTCCATGCCGATGGTGCCCATGTAAATGTGGCCCAGCGCGAAGGYGGACATCAGCACCGCCGCGCACAGGTGGATCAGGTTGGCATCCTGCATCAGTGAGCGCGTGTAATCGAGATTGGGCACGATGCGATCCAGCACGAAGCCGGATGCCGCCACCGTCAGGCCAAGCACGGTGACGCCGCCCCAGAACCAGAGCTTTTCGCCAGCATTGAAGCGGCCGGAGCTTGCGTGGCCGTGGCTTAGGGCGCCGCCCAGCGTGAAGATCCACTTGAAGTCCGCCGCAATCGGGAAATTGTCCTTGACGAAGATGATGAAGGTCAGAATCAGCGCCACCGTGAACAGCGGACCGACGAAGTTGTGCAGGGTCTTCAGCAGATAGGTCAGGTAGCCGAACAGGGTATGCCCCATAATCGGCATCAGCACGAACTTCCCGAACAGCATGGTCAGCCCCGACACCATCAGGATCACGAAGCAGATTGCCGTGGTCCAGTGCGTGATGCGTTCAACGGAAGTGAAGCGTTCGATCAGGCGGCCGGTACGCGGACGCTTCAGCTTGAGCTCCCCCACCGTAAAATAGAATCCAGCCAGCGCTGCGATGGTCACCAGCAGCAGCCAGCCGCCGACGACCATCATCGGGCCATTGCGGAAGCGGCGCCATGCCTCGCCTGCCGTGGTTGGCACGCTCTGGCCGGGATACTGGGCCTTGGCCTGAATCAGAATGCCCGCCTCGCGGTAAGGCAGGCTGGCGTAATTCTCTACGCCGGATTTCACCAGACGCCAGGTCGGCGCGTTATTGCCAGGCTGGGTTTGCGTGCGTTCGGCCTGATTCTGTTTCAGGATGTCCACCGATTCCACATACGGCGCGCCAGGCGCACGCGCATCCGGCACCGGACCTTTCAGCGCCACGCCGGGAGCGGTCGGGCCGGGCGTCTCGGCGCCGGGGCCAGTCGCGTTCTCGGCCTTGCGCCTGGACGGATCAGCGGCCTCGGTGGCCTTGGCACTGGCCGGCGCGGTGGTGCTGACGGTTGCCGGCATGGCCGGCGTACCGGCTGCCGCCGATGCCGCAGGCTGCGCGGCGGTGCGCGGCGGCGCGTCGGCATGTGCATGCGGCATCGCGAGCGAGGCACCAGCCAGCGCGAGGATTGCAAGCCATCGTTGCATGATGCGCCCTCCCCTTAGCGGTTGGTCCGCGGGTACTCGTTCTGCAGCTGGCCGCGTTCGCGGATCTGCTTGTCCCAGGCGTCCTGCTTGCCGGGTTCCCAGCCCTTGGCCATGTACTGGTCATGCGCACCTTTGTAGGCAGGTTCGTCGCCGCGGCTTACCTTGGTGCCGGTCATGGACTGGTCCACATCGCCGCAGGCGCTCAGCGCCAGCGCGGCCAGGATCACGAAAGCTTTCATGATTTCGCTCCTTCCGGCTTTTTGCCATAGGCTGTGCCCCAGCCCCAGACTTCGCTGCCCTTGCCGCGCGTGATCACGCGGGTGCGGAAGATATCCGCCACTACATCGCCATCACCGCCCAGCAATGCCTTGGTGGAGCACATCTCGGCACAGGCTGGCAGCTTGCCTTCGGACAGGCGGTTGCGGCCATATTTTTCGAACTCGGCCTGCGAGCCGTTTTCTTCCGGGCCGCCGGCGCAGAAGGTGCATTTGTCCATCTTGCCGCGCAGGCCGAAGGTGCCGTTGGACGGGAACTGCGGGGCGCCGAACGGGCAGGCGTAGGAGCAGTAGCCGCAGCCGATGCAGGCGTCCTTGTTGTGCAGGACCACACCCTCSTCGGTGCGRTAGAAGCARTCCACSGGGCAGACCGCCATGCAGGGSGCGTCCGAGCARTGCATGCAGGCCACGGAGACGGATTTCTCCTGGCCGACGATGCCGTCGTTGATGGTTACGACACGGCGGCGGTTCACGCCCCACGGGACTTCGTGCTCGTTCTTGCACGCGGTAGCGCAGGCATTACACTCGATACAGCGTTCGGTATCGCAGATGAATTTCATTCGTGCCATGGCTGTCCCCTCACGCCGTGAAGCGTTCGATATTGCAGATTGTGGTTTTAGTTTCCTGCATCATGGTCACCGAGTCGTAACCGTAGGTGGTGGCGGTGTTGACCGCCTCGCCGCGCACGATCGGCGCCGCGCCCTCCGGATACCACTCCAGCATGTCTTTGCCCTGCCACCAGCCGGAGAAGTGGAACGGGATGAAGGCCGTATCCGGTCCCACGCGCTGCGTGACCAGCGCCCTTACCTTGATGCGCGCGCCGGTCGGCGTGGACACGATCACGTAATCGCCGTTGCGGATGCCGCGCTCGGACGCCGCCTGCGGATTGATCTCCACGAAGTTCTCCTGCTGCAGCTCGGCCAGCCAGGGATTCGAACGGGTTTCCTCGCCGCCGCCTTCGTATTCGACCAGACGTCCCGACGTCAGAATGATCGGGAATTTCTTGGCCAGTCCCTCCTGCACAT
>NZ_JBFRDW010000212.1:0-8727 GCF_052113985.1 Pseudoduganella sp. RAF53_2
TGTCGAGCAAGCCCACTTCGTCCAGCACTTCCAGCGCACGCATGTCGGCGGGACCGCCATGCTGCAGGCCGCGCCAGAAAGAGGGGCCGTGACCGACAGCACGCAAGGCGCCAATGCGGGCGTTCTCGAAAGCGCTCATGCGGCCGAACAGGTTATTGGTCTGGAAGCTGCGCCCCAAACCGCTGCGGCTTATTTTGCTGGCGCTCATGCCTGAGATCTGCTGGCCGTTCAGCGCGATGGTCCCGCTGCTAACGCGCAGGTTGCCGCTGATGAGTCCAAAAAGGGTGGATTTGCCGGCGCCATTGGGGCCGATCAGCACATGGCATTCGCCCTGCGCGACCTCCCAATTCACACCGCGGATGATCTCCGTGGCGCCGAACGCTTTCTTTACTGCTGCAAGGCGCAGCGCTGGTGCGGCGCCTTGTGTCTCCGTTATATCGTTCATTTATGATCCAAACATTACAATGTAAAGATGCGAATTCATAATAGCAGCTGACTTTGCGGATGACAAATTGAATTTTGGCGCGTCAGCGAGATTGACTTCTAAACTTGACACTGTCAAAATGAATTCACCAGAACCTCAGCGGAGACGACGATGCATCCAGCAAGCGATTACCCAGTTCAGGACGGTGTAGCCATCCTTTCCCTCGACAATCCCCCAGTGAACAGTCTCTCCGGCGCCCAGCGCGGACGGCTTGGCGCCATGCTGAACGACGCTGCCCAGCGCAGCGACGTGCAGGCCATCGTCATCACCGGCAAGGGACATATTTTTTGTGGCGGCGCGGATGTACGCGAGTTCAATACACCAGCCCAGAAAATGAGCCCCATCATGCCGGAGCTGATCGAAGGCTGTGACAGGATCGATAAGGTTGTCGTGGCTGCAATCGAAGGTTTCGCTTATGGCGCCGGGCTCGAGCTGGCGCTGGCCCTGCATTACCGCGTGGCTGGCAGCGGCGCCAAACTGGGGCTGCCGGAAGTGAAATTCGGCTTCCTGCCGGGGGCGGGCGGCACCCAGCGCCTGCCACGCCTGGTGCCCATGGATAAAGCTGCGGACATGATGCTCAACGGTTCTGCCATTGACGCCGGCGAAGCGCATCWGCTTGGCCTGGTCGATGCCGTATTTGAAGGGGAACTGCTGGCAGCGGCGGTGGATTTCGCCCGTAGCAAAACAGGTGCGCTGCGCCGCACGCGCGACCTGCCGGCGCGCATGGAGACGCTGGCGCCGGGTTACCTGAACCGTTTGCGCGAAAAGGTGGAAGCCAGCGCACAAGGCAATATCGCCAAGCTGCATATCGTGGACTGTTGTGTCGCCGCGGCCGAGCAAGCATTCGATCAGGGCCTGGCGTACGAGCGTGAACGCTTCCTCGCCATGCTGGGTACCAGGCGCGTCCCGTCARTAGTGCGGCAGTGATCGGTGCGGGCACCATGGGCTCGGGCATCGCGATCTGCTTTGCCGATGCGGGCATTCCTGTGACGCTGATCGATGTCAAACCGGAGTCGCTTGAGCGCGGCCGCGCGCACATCGCCAAAGTGTACGAGGCCAAGGTCGCCAAAGGGCGCATGAGCGCCGCCGAGCGCGATGCGGTGCTGGGATTGATCACGCCCGCTGCCACGCTGGATGCTGCGGCGAGCGTGGACATCGTGGTCGAAGCGGTATTCGAAGACTTCGACCTGAAATGCCGCATCTTTCGCGAGCTGGCCGAGATCACCAAGCCGGGTTCCATCCTCGCCACCAATACCTCCATGCTGGATGTGAACGCGATTGCCGCCAGCACCAATCGTCCGCGCGACGTGATCGGCATGCACTTCTTCTCGCCGGCGAACATCATGCGCCTGCTGGAAGTGGTCGATTGCGAATGTACTGCGGACGATGTGCTGCTGACGGTGATGAATCTTTCCCGGCGCCTCGGCAAAGTGCCGGTAGCCTCGGGTGTGTGCGATGGCTTTATCGGCAACCGCATGTTGCAGAAGTATTTGCAGCAGGCCTTGTTCCTGCTGGACGAAGGCTGCTCGCCGCAGCAGATCGACGGCGCCATGCAGAAGTGGGGCATGGCCATGGGGCCGCTGGCGGTGGGTGATCTGAGTGGCCTGGATATCGGCTGGTCGATCCGCAAGCGCCGCTACATCGAGCGGCCGGACATGGTCTACTCGCGCATTGGCGATCGTATCTGCGAAGCGGGCCGCCTGGGTCAGAAGACGGGCAAGGGCTGGTATCGCTATGAGCCGGGCCAGCGCAAGCCGCTGCCGGACCCGGAAGCGGAAGCCATCCTGGCCGCGTATCGCAAAGAGCACAATATTCCCCAGCGCGAAGTGAGCGATGAGGAAATCGTGCAGCGCCTGCTGGTCGCGCTGGCGAACGAGGGCGCCGCCATTCTGCGCGAAGGAATCGCGCAACGTGCATCGGATATCGACGTGGTCTACCTCACCGGCTATGGCTTCCCCGCCACACGTGGTGGCCCGATGTTCTTCGCCAGCGAATTCGGCCTGGACAAGGTGCTCGCCACCATCCGTGAATTCCAGAAGGGCTACCAGGGCAGCCAGTGGCAGCCGGACCCATTGCTGGTCGAACTCGCGTACGAAGGTAAGTCTTTTGGAGGATAGCCATGGCGAACCGTTATCTGGAAGATCTGCAAGTAGGTGAAAAATGGGCCAGCCAGCCCTTCACCATCGCGCAGCAGGACGTGATCGATTTCGGCAAGGGCTTCGATCCGCAGCCGATGCACACCGACCCTGAAGCCGCGGCCAATGGCCCCTTCGGCGGCCTGATTGCCAGCGGCTGGCAACTGGCTTCGCTGGCGATGCGCAAATGYGTGGAAGCGCGCCTGTTCGGTGACTTGCCGGTGGTCGGCGTGGGCATTGATGAACTGCGCTGGCTGCAGCCGGTGCGGCCGGGCGATGTGCTGCACGTAGACCGCGAGCTGGTGGAAGTCATCACCTTGCCGGATAAGCCAAAGCGCGGCATCGCCAAAGCCCGCGTCGAACTGAAAAATCAGAACGGCGACGTGGTGATGCGCATGTATGGCTTGTCCAGCGTGCCCAAGCGGCCGACTGCATAATACGATTGAGGAGACAGCATGATGACAGAGAATATCCCGCTCCAGGCGCCGTTCCGCGACGTGGGCTTCCGGCCTCCGACGGCTTCCGTGCAACGCAGGCCGGACGGCGTGCTGCTGCTGGGTTCCGGCCACGAGCTGCCGAAGCCTGCGGCCTGCACTACGGACTGGCTGGCGCACTGGGTACGCATCCGGCCGGATAATCCGATGCTGGTGCAGCGCGGCGCCGATGACCAGTGGGTCAAGTGGTCGGTGCAGCAGGTGTGGGATGCGATCCGCTCGGTGGCCTCTTCGTTACTGTCGGCGGGCGCTTCGGCTGAGCGGCCGCTGGCGATCCTGTCCGAGAACTCCGCAGAGCAGGCGCTGATGATGTGGGGCGCGCTGTATGCGGGCGTGCCGGTGGCGCCTGTGTCGCCGGCCTACTCGGCGCTCGGCGGCGAGTGCACGCGCCTGCGTGCGGCGGTGGCGGTTGTGAATCCTCACCTGATTTTCGTGCAGGATGCCGAAAAATACGCGAATGCACTCAGGGCGCTGGATATGCCGCCGGAACGCGTAATCAGCGTGGATGCCGGCTGGCCCGGCATGCAGGCTTTCGCCGCCTGGGCGGCCGCGCCACACGCGCCAGGCCTGGAACTGCATCACGCCGCGCTGCAAGGCGAGCAGCCCGCGAAATACATGTTCACTTCCGGCTCTACCGGCGTGCCGAAAGCCGTGGTGCAGACGCGTTCCATGGTGGCCGCCGCGCAGGAAATGGCGGCGCGCGTTTTCAAGGAAGACCCGGTAGAGCAGCCGGTCTATCTGGAATGGCTGCCATGGCATCACGTCATGGGCGGCAATATCGTCATGAACCGCATCCTGCGTTTCGGCGCCACCTTGTATATCGACGACGGCCGACCGATGCCGGGCCGCTTCGATACGACGCTGAAGAATCTGCGCGAAGTGGCGCCGTCGCTGTACTTCAATGTGCCCATCGGCCTGAATATGCTGATCGGCGAACTGGAACGCGATCCGGCGTTTGCGCAGCACTTCTTCTCGCGCCTCAAATACGTGTACTACGGCGGCGCGGTGCTGTCGCGTGATGTGTACGACCGCTTCCAGCGCCTGGCGGTGGCGACGACGGGCGAACGCATTGTGCTGACCTCCGTGTTCGGGGCCACTGAATCGTCCGGTCCTGCGGTCACGCAGTATTGGGCGGTGGACGATGTGGGCTGTATCGGTCTGCCCGTATCCGGCGTGGAGCTCAAGCTGCTGGAAGATCCGAATCTGCCGGGCCGCTACGAGATGCGCATCCGTGGTCCGAATATCTTCCGCGAATACCTGAATGCGCCGGAGCTCAGCGCCAATGCCTTCGACGAAGAGGGCTATTACCTGCTGGGCGATGCGGTGCGCTTCGTGAATCCGCAAGATCCCCTGGCAGGGCTGCGTTTCGCGGGCCGCTTTGCCGAGGACTTCAAACTGATGAACGGCACCTGGGTGCGCACCGCGGCCTTGCGTACACGCTTGCTGGAAGCCTGTAGTCCGCTGCTGAAGGATGCAGTGCTGACCAGCGATGGCGCAGACACGGTTGGTGCGCTGGCCTGGCCCGATGCCGCAGCCTGTGCGAAGGCTTTGCCTGAACTGGCAGGGCTCAGCGCACAGGCCTTGCGCGGCCATCCACAGTTGCAGGCGGAACTGCAACGCCGCCTGTCCGCCATGAATGCCGGTGTGCGAGCGGCATCAATGCGCATAGACCGTCTTGGCGTGTTGGCCGAACCGGCTTCGATGCAGCACTACGAAGTCACCGACAAAGGCAGCATCAACCAGCGCGCTGTGATCGAGCGCCGCGCCGACGATGTGAAAGCGCTGTTCCTGCAGCCTTGCCACGAGTCGGTGGTGCAGTCGGGACGTGATTGAGATCCGGCGCTACCGGGGCGGCTTTCGCCGCCTCGCCCTGACCGAGTTGGGGAACGAGCAGCAGTGCCGCCGTTGCGGCGAGCTGTGGCCGGCCGACGAAGAGTTCTACGTCGTGCGTAATAACAGCCTCGGATATGAGTGCAAGGCCTGCATCAGCGAGCGCCGGCGGAAGTCCGTACAATGCCACTAATCATGCATCTTGATCCCCTCGTTATTTGTGTCGCCATGATGGCTGTCATGGTCATCGGCTTCATGAAGGGTGCTTTTGGCGGCGGCTTTGCGATCATCGGCATTCCCGTCCTGGCACTGGTCATGGACCCCATCAAGGCGGGCAGCCTGCTGGCGCCTATCTTCGTTGCGACAGACCTCTTTGCGCTGCGCTTCTGGCGCCCACACACCTGGTCGAAACCTGATCTGAAGCTGCTGCTTCCCGGACTGGTTGTCGGCATTGGCGCCGGCTACGCGCTGCTGGAACATCTGGATCGCCACATCATCGAAATCATCATGGCGGTAACGACGCTGCTTATCGCCTACCTGTGGTGGATCAGGAAAGGCGTTGTTGCGACGGGCGAGCGCTCCAACGGCAAGGCGATCCTTGCCGGGACCGCATCCGGCGTGACGACCATGGTGGCGCATTCGGGCGGACCGCCGCTGGCGATGTACCTGCTGCCGCTTGGCTTGTCGAAGGAAGTCTATGCCGGCACCACCAGCATGTTCTTCACCATCGGTAATCTGCTGAAGGCCGGACCCTGGCTGGCGGTCGGTAATTTGTCGGCCGAATTCTGGGCCACGGCCGGTATCTGCGCACCAGCGGGCCTGTTTGGTGTCTGGGCGGGCTGGAAGCTGCATGGCCGCCTGAATCAGGAACAGCTTTACCGCATCTGCTACGGTTTGCTGGTTGTCACGGCGCTGAAGCTGCTGTGGGACGGTGTGGTTGGATTTGTGCACTAGCCATAGTACAGTTGGCACCTCTATCACTTCCGGAGGATGTCAGCATGAAGCGCGCTACCCGTTTGCTTGTTCCGCTGTTTGCCGCAGGTTTGATGGGAGGGGCAGCCGCGCAATCGCTGTCGCCGGAAGAGCAGCGCATCGTGGCCGCGGTGAAGGCGCATTCGGCGGAGGCGCTGGTCCTGCTGGAGAAAACCGTCAACATCAATAGCGGCACCATGAACCATGCCGGCGTGCGCGCCGTGGGCGATGTGTTCCGCGCCGAGTTCGATAAGCTGGGATTCAAAACGCAGTGGATCGATATGCCGCCCGAAGTGAAGCGTGCCGGCCATCTGGTTGCCACGCGCGAGGGCAAGCAGGGCAAGCGGGTGCTGATGATTGGCCATCTCGATACCGTGTTCGAACCGGACAGCCCGGTGCAGAAATGGGACCGCCAGGGCGACCGCGTGCGCGGTCAAGGCGTCAATGATATGAAGGGCGGCGATGTCATCGTGATCGAGGCGCTGCGGGCGCTGCACGCTGCAGGCGCGCTCAATAACACGACTATCAGCGTGATCTTTACCGGCGATGAAGAAAACGCCGGCAGCCCGAAATCCATCTCGCGCCGCGACATGGTGGCCATGGCCAAACGCAGCGATGTGGCGCTGGCCTTCGAGGCCACGGTGCTCGACAAGGATGGCAAGGCCACCGGCACTATCGGCCGCCGTGCGGCGACCAGCTGGCAGCTGGAGGTGAAGGGCAAGCAGGGACACTCGTCCGGCGTGTTCACGCAGGGCGCGGGCTACGGCGCTGTGTACGAAACGGCGCGCATTCTCGACGCTTTCCGGCAACAGCTGATCGAGCCGAATCTGACCTTCAATCCGGGTGTCATCGTGGGCGGCACCGAAGTCGCTTACGACGATGCGGCAGCCAAGGGCACGGCATTCGGCAAAACCAATGTCATTGCCAACAGCGCCTTCGTTAAAGGCGATCTGCGCTTCCTGACGCCGGAGCAGGGCGAGCTGACGCACGCAAAAATGCGCGCCATTGTGGCGCAGAACCTGCCAGGCACCAGCGCGTCCATCAAGTTCATGGACGGCTATCCGCCGATGGCGCCGACAGCGGGCAATCTGAAGCTGCTGGTGGTGTATTCGCGCGCCAGTGCGGACGCCGGGCTGGGGCCGATTGCGGCGTTGCCGCCGGGTGAGCGTGGTGCGGGGGATGTGCAGTTTGCTGCGCCGTATGTGGACAGCCTGGATGGTCTTGGCGCGACCGGCCGTGGTGCGCATTCGCCGGAGGAGGATCTGGATCTGAAGTCGATCGAGCAGGGCGCGATTCGCACGGCATTGCTGCTGTATCGCCTGACCCGCTGAACCCTAACACCTGGGTCAGACCCAAGGGTCTGACCCGGTTCTAGGGTTTTTATTCGAGGTTCTGCACCTGCTCGCGCATCTGCTCGATGAGCAGCTTCAGTTCCATCGACGCGTCGGCCAGTTCCTTGACCGAAGCCTTGGCGCCCAGCGTATTCGCTTCGCGGTTCAGTTCCTGCATCATGAAGTCCAGGCGCTTACCGACCTGTCCGCCTTTTTTCAGGATGTGACGGGTTTCGGTCAGGTGGGCAGACAAACGGCCCAGTTCCTCAGCCACGTCGATACGGATACCGTACAGGATCACCTCCTGGCGGATGCGCTCCATCGCATCCTGGCGCGACAGCGAAGTGTTGGAACCCTGGCAAGCGAGGCCCAGTGCTTCCTGCATGCGTTCCACGGCTTTCTGTTGGAATTGCGCAACGACTTGTGGAATCAGTGGCGTGATCCGCTTAACAATTCCTTCCATCGATTCGATGCGGGAAACCAGCATCGCTTCCAGCGCCGCGCCTTCGCGCTGACGGCTCTGGACGAAGGCTTCAACCGTGCGCGTCATCAGGGCTGCCACGTCCTGTTGCAGCGATTCCTGGCCGATCTGGGCTTCTTCCACCACACCCGGCCAGCGAAGTAGTTCCGCTACGGACATCTGCGTTGCGCCCGCGAAATGCTGACCGACTTCGCCCTGAAGGCGCGCCAGCTCATTGAGCAGAGTTACATTCAAGGCCTGAGTGCCCGCCGCCGCGGCCTTGCGGCCGAAGCTCAGGCGCAGCTCAACCTTGCCGCGAGTGATCGCCCCCATGATGGCGGAGCGTAAATCGGGTTCGAGCGCGCGCAGATCGTCGTTGATTCGGAATTGCAGATCAAGGAAGCGCGAATTGACGCTTTTGATCTCAATTGTCAGAGTTCCGGCTGCGCTTTCGCTGGTGGCAACCGCGTAGCCTGTCATGCTGGAAATGCTCAAAGGATATCCCCGATTTTGTCTTTATCTTTACAATACATTGATTTGTCCACACAATCCGGTTTGTTGAAGCGAGGAAACTTATGGCTGCACAAAACAACGCTCCGCTACCAGATGGTCTGGAAATTGCTGGATACCGCATTGTAAAGAAAATTGCGTCAGGTGGGTTCAGTATTGTGTACTTGGCCTACGACGCTGAAGGCAATGCGGTTGCCATTAAAGAATATTTACCAAGCACCCTTGCATTACGTCAAGAGGGTGAATTGGTGCCGGACGTCTCCAAAGCGAACCTGGCGGTCTTCCGTATAGGGCTGAAATGCTTCTTTGAGGAGGGTCGCGCGCTTGCAAGAATTTCACATCCAAATGTTGTAAGAGTGTTGAATTTCTTCCGCGCAAATGAAACTGTTTATATGGTTATGCATTACGAGTCCGGTCATTCGCTGCAGGAACACATCCAGCGTCAGCGTGCCAAAGGCCGGAATTYGGGCGAGGCTTTTATCCGGACTATTTTTACGCAAGTGATCAAAGG
>NZ_JBFRDW010000213.1:0-8725 GCF_052113985.1 Pseudoduganella sp. RAF53_2
GTGAAGAGATGGACTCGCAGACGTCGACCGCCGTACTGACCGGCACCGAGCTGCGTCCGGCCATCAACATCATCAACGGCAGCCGCGATGTAACGGCGCTGTTCACCGAGTTCAATATCCCGGTGGTGAAGGACCTGAGCGTGAACCTGGCCGGCCGTGCCGACAAGTACAGCGACTTCGGCAGCGCCTTCTCGCCGAAAGCCAGCGTGCGCTATCAGGCCGCACCGTGGCTGCTGCTGCGCGGTACGGTGTCGCGCGGCTTCCGTGCGCCATCGCTGCCGGAGATCACCAACTCGACGTCGGTCAGCTATGGCAGTGTGATCGATCCGCGTGACCCGATCACGCCAACCCAGGCGCGCGGCATCACCAACATTACGACGGCAAACAGCAATCTGTCGCCGGAACGTTCGAACAATATCGACCTGGGCTTCGTGCTGTCGCCAACGCCGACCAGCAGCATTGGCGTGGACTACTACCGTATCCGCACCAATGGCGTGATCGGCACCGAGAGCGCGGACAGCATCATCGCCAACGAAGCCACGCATCCGGAGAAGATCGTGCGTGACGCACAAGGCCGCATCCTCACGCTGTATCGCCAGTACGCGAACCAGGGCGACCGCCTGGCCAGCGGTTTCGACTTCGACCTGCGCCAGCGCTTCCCGCACACGCCATACGGCAGCTTCGCGCTGAACGCGCAATTGAGCTATGTGCTGAAGTTCGAAGCGCCGCTGTCACTGGGCGCGCCGTTGACCAATGGCGCGGGCAATAACTGGTTTGGTTCGATTCCGAAATGGCGCGGCGTGACTTCCGCGAACTGGGAAAACGGCGCGTACAGCGGCACGCTGACCTGGAACTACGTGGATGGCTACGACCAGACCACGCGGCCGGGCGAGCGCGTGAAGCCGGTGGGCACTTTCGATGTGAACTTCGGCTACAAGATCACGCCGGCGACCACGGTCAACCTGATCGTGCTGAACCTGGCAGACAAGAAGCCGTCGTGGGATTCGTCGTTTGCCTTCTTCGATTACACCCAGTCGGACCCGCGCGGGCGCTTCGCTTCCGTCAAGCTGACCCACAGGGTCTAAAAGCAGTCGGATCAATGATCCGACCTACGCCGTAGGGCGGATCATTCGATCCGCCGTGCGTGACGCTCACGCGGCGGCGTCGTCCTCAAGGGAGGCGCGGTAGGCGCTGGGGGTGTTGCCGGTTTTTTCGCGGAAGGCGGTCGCGAAATTGCCGGCGTTATTGAAACCGATGAGTAAGGCGATGTCCTGGACATCCATATCGGTATCACGCAGCAACTGCAGTCCGCGCTGGATGCGCGCTTCGCGGATGAAGGCAAACACCGTCATCCCCGTGTGCGTGCGGAACAGATGATTCAGCTTTTCGCGGTAAGTGCCCACGCTGCAGGCGATCTCGGCCAGCGAGGGCAAGGCGGCCAGATTATCGGAAATCAGGCGCTTGGCCGCATTGACGATGACCGTGTCCGGGTCCACTTCGGCCGGCTCGCTCGCTGTGGCCGGTGCAGGCTGGCGCTGCATCAGATTCAGGTGCACGTGAATGCGTGCCGCCAGTTCGCCGGGCGTAAAGGGTTTCGACACGAAATCCACCCCGCCAATCGACAGCCCCATGATGCGGTCCTCCGCCGCATCCGTACCACTCAAAAAGATGATCGGGATATCGCGCGTCGCCGGGTTAGCCTTCAATAGCCGGCAGCAGGTATAGCCGTCCATATTCGGCATGCGCACATCGAGCAGGATCAGGTCGGGGCGGCTGGAGAGGGCGAGCTGGTAGCCCTGCTCGCCATTGAAGGCGACAGAGACGCGATACGGTAGTTCGCTAAGCAGGTCGACAAGCATGCGCTGCTCAAACGCGGAATCGTCCACGATGAGGATGTTGCGAACTTGTGCATCGCTGGTCAGATACATGTGAATACAAATGCCGGGGGCTTGTTGCTTATTATGCCCAAGTTCTTAAAATTTTTTCGCTTTTCTCCTCTGGCAAACGTGCTGTCGCTTCTGGCAAAAGTGTAGTGAGTCGGGCTCAACCAAAATGAACTAGCAAAGCAGCAGTTTTCGCAGCTTGAGATCCGCTAGTGATTATTGGTGAGTCTTTTCAGGCATTTTTAGATGTAAAACAGAGACTGGCGTTGACACTTGGTTATCCACCTGAAACGGAGGCAATATGAAACACACAGACTTTGGCCAGATGCCGTGCCCAATCGCTCGCAGCCTGTCCAAGGTGGGTGAGTGGTGGAGCATCCTGATCCTTCGCGATGCTTTCTACGGCTTAACCCGCTTCGATGAGTTCGAAAAGAGTTTGAAGATCGCTCCGAATATGCTGACCCGCCGTCTGGCCGGCCTGGTTGAGGGCGGACTCATGGAGCGTCGACAGTACAGCGCGCGTCCACCACGTTATGAGTATGTCCTGACCAAGGCAGGCCGCGATTTCAAACCTGTACTCCTGGCGTTCGTCGCCTGGGGCAATGAACACCTGTCGCCGGAAGGCGCCAGCCTGCTGGTGGTGAGCCGCGAAACCGGCAAGCCAGCCGACCAGGTGCTGGTCGATGCAAACAGCGGCCTGGCCATCAATGACGAGGACTATATGTTCGCGCCTGGCCCGGCAGCTAGCGAAGTGATGCGTAACCGCATCAGCGAAGCCAGCCGCCGCATGCACAGTTAAGGTGTGAGCTGGTCGTAGACGGTCTGGGCGATGCGGCCCAGGTCGTCCTTGCTGATGCTGCCTGACAGGGCGTAGCCAAAGCTGCCGTCGATCCAGTAGAACACCCGCACATTTCCCTCTTGCGCGAAGCGGAAGCCCGTTTCGCGCATTTCTTTTTGTCCCGAACTCACATACAACGTCAGGCGCTGGCCGGTGGAATCGGCGTACATGAACTGCGCCACAGGCCCGCCATCGCCCGGCAGCAGGCGTCCGCCGACCAGCTCGTAGCCTAAAGGAGACAGTTGCGGCGGCTTCAGCTCCGTACCTAGCCGTTTTGATAGCCAGGCCACCAGGTGCTTTTGCTGGTCCGCGCCGACCTCGACGGGATGCCGCACTTCCGGTGCATACACGGCATGGGCCACGGCCGCCCGGTGCGGCAAGGCGTCCGGCGCGGCGGCAATGGTAGCCAGTGCCTGGCCGCGCATCGACCAGCCGGCCGCCATGCCCAGCAGACCGGCGCCTACCGCAATGGAAATGGCGGCCGCGATACGCATCCACGGCAGCGGACGGCGCGGCGGGCGCGTCAGCGCGGAAGGCAGGCTCTCGTCCATGACAGGATTGAACAGGGCGCGCAGCTCCTTGTTCTGGCGGCGGTAAGCGGTCAGGCGTTCCGATTCGTCCGGCCGCACGGCCAGGTAGCTGTCCACCTCGGCCCGGCGGGACGGGGCCAGGCGGCCATCGACCCAGGCTTGCAGTTCGGCTTCGGTAGGGATGCTCATTTGACGACTTTCAGGGGCGAGGGCACGGCCTGGCCCAGCATCAGCAGGCGCAGCCGCTCGCGTCCTCGCGACAGGCGGGACATTACCGTGCCTTGCGCAATGCCGAGCGTGGCGGCGACTTCCTCATAACTCATTTCTTCCAGCGCGACCAGCAGCAGCACCTCGCGCTGCTCGGCGGGCAGCAGGGCCAGCGCCGTTTGCACATCGCGCAATTCCAGCCGCGCGGAAGTGGACGAAGGCGCGGCCTGCACCGGCGTGGCTTCATCCAGCTCCACGGTAGCGGGGGCCGGACGGCGTACCTGGTCCACGTACAGATTGTGCATGATGCCAAAAAGCCACGCTCGCATGTCGCCGCCGGCCCGCCATTGGGCCAGGCGGGACCAGCCGCGTTCCATGGTGTCCTGCACCAGGTCATCGGCACTGCTGCGCTCGCCCGTCAGCGCCCGCGCGTAACGGCGCAGGCGGGGCAGGCAGGACAGCAGAAGTTCGCGCGCGTCCGGCATGAAAGCTTAGTCCTTCACCAGGCGCCACATATCCTTGAAGCCGTCACCGTTGCGGTCGCCCGCTTTCTTGTCGCCGGCGAAGGTATAGACAGGTTTGCCTTTGTACGCCAGCTGTTTGGTGCCGTCGTCGCGGGTGATGGCCGACCATTCGCCGGACACGCCGGCCGGTGCCGCCACAGCCGGCCAGTTCTTGGCGCAGCCGTCGTTGCAGACGCTCTTGCCGCTGTTGGCCGCGTCCTTGTCGAAGGTGTAGATGGTCATGCCGTCAGTGGTGACGTAGATGTCGCCGGATTTCTTGACCGGATCGGCAGCAAATGCGGTGGCGCTCAGCAGCAGGGCCGGGATCAACAGGGCGATACGTTTCATTTCATTCTCCTTCAGGTGGGTGGTGACAATGCGTATACGTAGTGTGCGGCCCTTCTATTCCATCCAACGTAAAATTATTTTCTACACAATGAGAACTATCAAGTCCTGAAAGCGGCTTTCCTTATCAAACCCAGGAGAATCGCATGAACAAGGCAAGGTTGTGGAAGCATACTCTGGGCGTGCCCTTGCTGGCCGCTCTGTTGAGCGTTGGCACCGCATATGCCCAGTCGCTCGCCAAGTCCGACCAGAAACTGCTGACCGATATGGCCATGGCCAATATGGCCGAGGTGGAAGCAGGCAAAGTGGCCGTGCAGAAAACCCAGAGCGATCAGGTCAAGAGCTTCGCCCAGCAGATGGTTGACGACCATAGCAAGGGTCTGGACGAAGTGAAAAAAGTGGCAGACGCCAAAAACGTCACCCTGCCAACCGAGCTGGACAGCAAGCACAAGGCGCTGATCGCCAAGCTGAACGGCATGTCCGGTGACAAATTCGACCGTACTTATATGGATCAGGCAGGTGTGAAAGCGCACCATGACGCGCACCGGCTGATCGCCAAGGCTGAAAACAGCGCCAAGGATGGGGAAGTGAAAGCCCTGGCTACCAAGCTGGAGCCGACCATCACCCAGCACATGAACAATGCCGACCAGCTGAACGCTAGCATCAAGGGCAGCACCATGATGGGCAACAGCGGCAGCAAGGGCAGGACCGGCAGCAGCGACCGCAAGCCGCAGCCGTCCAGTGGAAATACCGACGATCCGGAGAATCCGGCCAATATGACGACCCAGCCGCCAGCGCCGGTCAAATAACAGGTTCCGGCGGGCGGCGTCCTGGACATTTTGCGCCGTCCGCACCCCGGCAAATATGCTTGCTGCATCTCGAACTGTGGAATAATGCAGTGTGACCGAAGATGCGTTACAGCAATATTGTTCAGGGATTCTAATTAGTGGAACTTTTCGCGCTCGACGACGAGCTGGACCAGTGGGAATTGCAGCTGCCGCAGGCGGACGGCGTGCCTCGTCTTGCGCTTTTGTCGAAGCTGTCCTGGCACCTGCGTCAGCGCGATGTGGCACGCGCGGATCAACTGGCCGCCGAGGCTGCACCGCTGAGCTTTTTGCTGGGGCCGCAGGAACAACGCACGCTGGCGGCGCGTTACACACTTGTCCAGGCCGAAGCGCGCTGGCTGTTCGGTGAACTGGATGCGGCGTCCTCGCTGGTCGAGCAGGCCATGCAGGAATTCACCCGCCTGAACGACCGCCTCGGCACGGCCGACGCCCACCACTTGCTGGCCTGGGTCGCCGTCGATCGCGGCAATTCCGCCGATTGCGACAATGAACTGGTACTCGCCGCCGCCGATGCGCGGGCGGCGGGCGATGGCATGCGCACCGATGTTTTCGAAAGCACGGCAGCGCTGTTCTCGTCCTTCCGCAATGTGGCCGCTGCCACGGAACGCTGGGGCAAGCGTTTCAGCTGCGACCTGGACAAGCTGCATCCCGTAGTCGCAGGCTGGATCAGCGATTTCTACGGCACCAGCGCCTTCCAGTCGGCGGACTTCGGCCGCGCCATCAGTCATCTCATGGTGGCGTTCGAAGCGGCCAAGCTGTCCGGCCAGCTGCGCCGCGCCATCAATATCGCCACCAATATCGGCAACGGCTTCACCAGCCTGAATGCGCACGACGCGGCGCTGGAGTGGATGCAGCGCGGCCTGGACATTGCGCGTCCCACCGGCTGGCCGATGAGCATTGGCCTGTGCCAGATGCAGACCGCGGAAACCTTGCGCCAGCTGGGCCAGCGCGAAGCCGCGCAGACTTTGCTGAGCGAGGCACTGGAAACGCTGAAGCCTTTGTCCGGCTCGCGCGCTTACGCGGTGGCGCTGGAATACCGCGGCGATCTGGCGCTGGATCTGGGCGACTATCGCGCGGCACTGGAGAGCTTCCGCGATCTGGAACAGCGCGGACACGCCCTGGCGCAAGCCGACTTCCAGAGCGGAGCACGGCGCGGGCAGGCGCATGCGCTGTCTGGACTGGGCCGCCCAACCGAAGCACTGGCCGCTGCGCAATCGTCGCTGGCGCTGTCGCGCGAACAGGGCGATCCGTACAACGAGATTGCCGCCTTGCGCGTGCTGGCCGATATCCATTTGCGCCACGAGCTGCCGGCGCCTGCGCCGCTGGACGCGCCGAACGCCGTGCTGCACTACCTGAACAAGGCGCTCACTGTGGCCGCGACGATCGAAGGCTACACGGTGCCGGGCACGCTGCTCGATGCAGCGGCGCGCGAGTACGCCGCTTCGGGCGATTTTGCCCGCGCTTACGAAATCTCCTTGCAGGCCAGTGCCGCGCGCGACAAGACCCACAGCCAGGACGCCACCAACCGCGCCATCGCCATGCAGGTGCAGTATCAGACCGAGCGGGCGCAGACCGAAGGCGAGCACCATCGACAATTGGCCGCTGCGGAAGCGGAGCGCGTGGAAGTGCTGCAGCAGACCACGGCCACCTTGAGCCACTTGTCCGCCATCGGCCAGGAGATCACGGCGCACCTGGATGCGGCGGCGGTGTTCCGGACACTGGACCGCCACGTGCACGGCCTGCTTGATGCGACGCATTTCTCGATCTTCCTGCTGGAGCCGGACGGCCATCACCTGTACTGCGCCTTCGGCGTGGAAGCGGGCCGCCCCGTACCATCGACGCGCTTCCCGCTGGATGATCCGAATATGAACTCGGCGCGCTGCGTGCGCGAGCGCCGCGAGATCCTGATCGAAATCGACAGCCATGCCGATACGCCGAATCTGATTCCCGGCACGCTGCCAACRCTCACCTTGCTGTTTGCGCCGCTGACCATCGGCGAGCGCGTGCTGGGCGTGATGACCGTGCAGTCGCTGCTGGCGCAGGCCTATGGCGAGCGCGAACGCATGATCTTCCGCACCTTGTGCGCATATGGCGCGATCGCACTGGATAATGCGTCCGCATACCGCCAGGTGGCGGCAACGCTGAAGACCTTGAGTGCAACCCAGGCGCAGCTGCTGGAAAAGAATATCGAGCTGGAACGCGCGTATAAAACGCTGGAAGACGTCAGCCTGACCGACCAGCTGACCGGCCTGCGCAACCGCCGCTTCTTCCTGCAGCATGTGGATGCGGACGTGGCGATGTCRCTGCGCCGCTATGACGATCCGGCGCTGCAAGGCGAGGCTCCGTCGGAACCGCAGCCGGACCGTGATCTGGTGTTCTTCATGGTCGATCTGGACCACTTCAAGGAAGTGAACGACCAGTATGGCCACGCTGCGGGCGATTCGGTGCTGGTGCAGATGAAGGAGCGCCTGCGCGAGGTGTTCCGCGAGTCCGACTACCTGGTGCGCTGGGGCGGCGAGGAATTCCTGGTGCTGGCGCGCGCGACACATCGCGATGATGCCAAGGTGGTGGCGGAGCGCATTCGCCAGATCGTCTGCCAGCGCGAATTCGTGCTGCCGGATGGGAAGCGCTTGTCCAAGACTTGCTCGATCGGTTTTGCCTGCTTCCCCTTCCTGCCGTCGCATCCACGTCTGCTGTCATGGTCGCAGGTGGTGGAGCTGGCGGACCAGGGGCTGTACATCGCCAAGCATTCGGGACGTAACGCCTGGGCGGCCTTGTACGCCACTGAGCGCACGCAGCCTGACGAATTGTTCCCGCGCCTGATGCACCAACAGGCGCGCATGATCGCGGACGGCGAAGTGCGCGTGGTGACCAGCGTCGAGCAGCAGCCTATAATTCATCCATGAAGACTGTGCATCGCTGTTCCTGGGCCAATCCGGCCAATCCGCGCTATATCGCTTACCACGACGAAGAGTGGGGCTTGCCCTGCCACGACGAGCTGCGGCTGTTCGAGATGCTCAATCTCGAAGGCGCGCAGGCTGGGCTGAGCTGGGAGACTATCCTTAACAAGCGCGATTCCTACCGCGAAGCCTTCGATGGCTGGGATGCACGCAAGATTGCCGTCTATGGCGAAGACAAGGTCGCCGAACTGCTGGCTAACCCCGGCATCGTGCGCAATAAGCTGAAGGTCGCGGCGGCGATCAGCAATGCGCGAGCTTATCTGCAGCTGCTTGACGAAGGCTCGTCGCTCGATGCCTATTTGTGGTCCTGGGTGGACGGTAAGCCGATCGTCAATCGCGGCGAGCGCGTGGCGAAGACGGAGTTGTCCGACCGGCTGTCGAAGGACCTGTCGAAGCGCGGCTTCAAGTTCGTGGGCTCGACGATTGTGTATGCCTATATGCAGGGCATCGGCATGGTGAACGACCATGACATCAAGTGCTTCCGCCACGCGGAGTGCAAGCGTGGCGCCTAAGCCGCGCCACGTCGTCCTCGAAACCTCCCTCGGCGACGGCCAGCGCTTCCTCGCCACCCTGGCATCCCACCGCGGTGCAGCGGGCGCGGCGCTGCATTACAT
>NZ_JBFRDW010000214.1:0-8706 GCF_052113985.1 Pseudoduganella sp. RAF53_2
GGCCAAAGGCCACGCAGTTCACCGTGGTGTTCATGCGGCCCCATTCTTTCGCAAGCGTTTGCGTGACACCCATGATGCCGGCCTTCGCTGCCGAGTAGTTCACCTGTCCCGCATTGCCGAACACGCCGGCGACGGAGGAAATGTTCACCACCTTGCGCACGTTGCGGATGCCCTGTTCCGCTTCGGTCTTGGCCAGCGCCTTGATCACCGGCTGCGCCGCACGCAGGATGCGGAATGGCGCAGTCAGATGGCAGTCAAGCATGGCGTACCACTGCTCGTCGGTCATCTTCTGGATCACGTTGTCCCAGGTGTAGCCGGCGTTGTTGATGATGATGTCCAGGCCCTTGAAATGATCGACTGCCGTGCCGATGAAGCGCTCGGCGAAATCCGGAGCGGTCACGCTGCCGACGCAGGCGATGGCTTCGCCTCCCGCAGCCTTGATGGCGTCGACCGTTTCCTGGGCAGGAGCTTCGTCCAGGTCATTGATGACGAGGCGCGCGCCTTCGCTTGCCAGTTTCATGGCGATGGCGCGGCCGATGCCGCGGCCGGAGCCGGTGACCAGCGCTACTTTTCCTTGCAGTTTCATTTTCTTTCCTCTCTGTTCATGCACGGCGGATCGATGATCCGCCCTACGCGGCGACGATGGCTTCGCCGATGATTTTTTGTTGTCCGTACTGGTTTGCTGCGACGACCGCGATGCGCGCACAGGGTTCGCCGTCGAGATCTAGCAGCTCTTTGACTTCGCCGCGGCATTGCATGGCATTGCCCAGGTGGGTAATGCCGGCGAAGCGGACTTCGTATTTGCGCAGGCGCGATTGCGGCACCCATTGCGTCAGCAACCGGCCCAGCCAGGCCATGCCCAGCATGCCGTGCGCAAACACGTCCGGCATGCCACAACGGCGGGCGAAATTGATGTCGATATGAATCGGGTTGTGGTCGCCCGAAGCACCGGCGTACAGCGCCAGCATGGTGCGGTCAACGGGCGGCAGTTGCAGCGTCGGCAGGATATCTCCCGGTTTCATCTGGCCTCCTTAGTGGCGCACAACCAGCAGCGAGCGCAGCTCGGCCACCAGTTCGTTATCCCGGTTCGTCACGCGCGAACTGCGCTCGACGAATTCCAGCGCACCATTTTTCTTGTCGTAGATTTCGCTGACCGTTGAACGCACGGTGATGTGATCGCCCGCGCACACCGGCTTGTAGTAGCGGAAGGACTGCTCGCCGTGCAGCAGCTTGGCCAGCGGAATCTGCATCTGGTGCAGCATCCAGTCTGTGGAACCGCTGTCCAGCTCTACTGAGAACAGGAAGGTAGGCGGCGCGGGGATGTCGGCATAGCCCGCGTCACGCGCAGCGCTCACGTCGAGATAAATTGGATCAGTCTCGCCGATGGATCGCGCGAAGAATTGCAGACGTGCCCGGTCCACCAGCATTTCGGAAGGAGGCAGCTCACGCCCCAGCCAGGCGCGGTCAATCATGCCGACACCTTTTCGTACAGCGTCACCACGCAGGCGCCGCCCAGACCGAGGTTGTGCTGCAGCGCCAGACGCGCGCCTTCGACCTGGCGCTTGTCCGCCTGGCCGCGCAGCTGCTGCACCAGCTCCGTGCACTGCGCCAGGCCGGTCGCGCCGAGCGGATGGCCTTTCGACAGCAGGCCACCGGATGGATTGGTCACGTACTTGCCGCCGTACGTGTTATCGCCGTCTTCCACGAACTTCTGCGCGCCGCCGCGCGGGCACAGTCCCAGCGACTCATAAGTGATCAGTTCATTGTGCGCGAAGCAGTCGTGCAGCTCGATCACCTGCACGTCCTCAGGACCAATACCGGCCGCTTCGTACACCTGCTGCGCCGCCTCGCGCGCCATGCTGAAGCCGACCACCTCGCGCATATCGCGCGCTTCGAAAGAAATGGCGCGGTCAGTCGTCATGGATTGGGCGCGGATGCGTACCGCGGCGTTCAGGCCGTGGCGTCTGGCGAAGTCCTCAGAGCAGATCACGGCCGCAGCTGCGCCGCAGGTTGGAGGGCAAGCCATCAAGCGCGTCATCACGCCGTCCCACACCATCGGCGCCGCCATCACTTCTTCTTCGGTGACTTCCTTGCGAAACAGTGCGACCGGATTGTTCGCCGCGTGGCGGCTGGCCTTGGCGCGGATCTTGGCGAAGGTATTGAGTGGCGTGCCGAATTCCTTCATATGCGCCAGGCCGGCACCGCCGAAGTAGCGCAGCGCCAGCGGGATCTGCGGCTCGCCCACCAGTTCATCGGCGGCATTGTCGAACAGTTCGAATGGGCTCGGACGGTCATTGAACACGGAACCCAGCGCACCAGGACTCATTTGCTCGAAGCCCAGCGCCAGCACGCATTCCGCAGCGCCCGATTGCACGGCCTGGCGCGCAAGGTACAGCGCGGTTGAGCCGGTGGAGCAGTTGTTGTTGACGTTGACGACCGGGATGCCCGTCATGCCCACCTCGTACAGCGCGCGCTGGCCAGCCGTGGAGTCGCCGTACACATAACCCATGTAAGCCTGCTGGATCTGGTCATAGCCGATGCCCGCATCGGCCAATGCTGCCAGCGCGGCTTTCGACGCCATGACGGGATAAGGTTCGTTGGCGCCCGGTTTCACGAACGGCACCATGCCGACGCCTGCGACGCATACTTTGGAAGTCATCTTTTGTCTCCTGCTGGTTGAAACCGGCGGTGGCAATTCGCCYCACGCCTCGGCTTATAATTCCCCCATCCTATGGGCTTGCAAGCTGCCCGGCAATTGCCGCGGACATTAAAACCAATGGCAAAAGACCTCACCGACACCCTGATCGCGCCCGCCTTCGTACGCGGCATGTTGTCCCGTATCGGCGCCAGCGGGGCCGATGTCACAGCCTACCTGCAGCGCGTGGGCGCCGATACCGCCGTGCTGACCGATCCGGCCCATCCCGGCATCAGTTCGCACCAGTATGTCGCATTGTTCTACACGCTGGCCCAGGAACTCAAGGACGAATCGGTGGGGCTGTTTTCGCGGCCCTTCAAACTGGGCAGCTTCGCCCTGGTCGCGCGCTCGGGCATGGGCGCGCCGGAGCTGGGCAGCGCGCTGCAGCGCATGAGCAAGGTATTGAATCTGCTGCAGGATGACCTGCTGTTTTCGCTGTCAGTGCAGAAGGACGAAGCGGGACTGGATGTGGCCTGGGTCGGCAAAGGCGAGAGCGCGCCGGCTTTCCTGCAGGAGACCATGGTGCGCGTGCTGTGGCGCCTGGCCGCGTGGCTGATCAACGGTCCGCTGCCGATCCGCCATTTCGATTTCATGTTCCCGGAGCCGGACTATGCGCGCGACTATGCGGCGGTATTCCCCGGCGAGCGCCGCTTCCAGCAGGCGACTTCGGGCTTCTGGTTTGATGCGGCCGTGCTGCAGACGCCCGTCAGCCGCGACGAGCAGGCCCTGCGCGCCTTCCTGCCGGATGCTTTCGCGCAGATTCTGCTACCGCCGCGCGGATTTGGCCCGGTGAGCCAGGAAGTGCGCAACTGCCTGCTGCGCCAGTATCCCGACTGGCCGGATCTGCCGGCCATTGCGGCCAGCCTGCACGTATCACCCGCAACCTTGCAGCGCCAACTGGCGCACGAGGACTCCTCTCTGCAAAAGCTGAAGGACGATCTGCGGCGCGGCATTGCCATCGCGCGCCTGACCACTTCGCGCATCGGTCTGGCGCAGCTTGCCACGGAGCTGGGCTTCAGCGACAGCGCCACGTTCCAGCGCGCCTTCAAGAAATGGACGGGAAAAACCTGCGGCGAATACCGCGCTACTTCTTCAGCAGCAGGTCGATGAGGGCAGCGGCGCTGGCGCGCAGCCGGGCCGGATCGGAATAAACACGCTCCATGATGACCAGGCCGCGCGTCAGCGTGACCATCAGCCGAGCGCCCTCTTGCGGCGGCAGCGACAGCTTGCCGGCTTTCTGCAGGCGCTCGGTCAGCAGGGCTTCCATGCCATCCAGCAGGCCTTGCAAAGCGCTGAGGATGATCTCGCCCTGCGCCGTTTCATCGGCCGCCGTCTTGGTGGTCAGGCAGCCGCGCGTGTGCGCACCTTCGCCGGGACTGGTCATCAGCGCGATCAGCTTTTCGAAAAAGGATTCGAGCGCAGTGCGCAGGTCGGGATGAGATAGCGCCTCGCGCGCCAGTTCGAGAATCTGGCGGTGATAGCGCTCGAAGGCCAGCACGAAAATCTGCGCCTTGTCGCCGTAGGCGTTGTAGAGCGAGCCACGCAGCACGCCGGTGGCCTGCGCCAGGTCCTGCATCGAGGTGGCACCATAACCGCGCTGCCAGAACAGCTGCATCGCAGCGTCCAGCACGGCATCTTCGTTGAATTGACGTATTCCGACCATGAGGGCGATTTTAACGCATTCTTGACACACACGTCAAACTTGACTACCCTGTCAAACATAATTCGAAATCTCGTGGGAATCTCGTGGGAACTATCATGGCTTCATCTCCTTCCGTTGGGCGGTCGATTTTTGCCGCCTTGTGTGCGAGCCTGGTCGGCATTGGGCTGGCGCGCTTCGCTTACACGCCCTTGATTCCGCCGCTGATCGAGGCGCACTGGTTTGCGGCCAATGATGTGCTGTATCTCGGCGCAGCGAATCTGGTGGGCTATCTGGTTGGTGCAGTGGGTGGACGTCCGCTGGCGTCGCGCTTGAGCGCACGACGTACCTTGCAATGGATGATGGCGCTGGCGGCGCTGGCTTTCTTTGCTTGCGCGGTGCCGGTGTCGGTGGCGTGGTTCTTCGCGTGGCGCTTCCTGTCCGGCGTGGCGGGCGGAATTATCATGGTGCTGGCGGCGATTACGGTGCTGCCGCATATTCCAGTCGAAAAGCGCGGCATGGCCAGCGGCGCGATCTTCCTTGGCTTGGGTATTGGAATCGCCGCGTCGGGCACGCTGGTGCCGCTGCTGCTCAAAGTCGGGCTGTGGCAAACCTGGGCCGGGCTCGGCGTCGTCTCCGCGCTGCTGACCGCCGCGAGCTGGCAGGGATGGCCCAGTGCGGCGCCCGCGACGCCGCGCAACGCCCCGGCCGCAGGGACATCGGCGGCGAGCGCCGATCCGGTAAGCGCTGCTGTGGCGGCGACGGCGGCGGTGCAGACGGAGGCGGACGCTGAGACTACGGCGGTGGAGGCCGCGGCGGAGGCGAACGCTGTGGCTACGGCTGTGGAGGCCGCGTCGGAAGCGGACGCTGAGGCGGTGGAGGCGGCGGCGACGGCCGCGGAGTCCGGCGGGACGGCCGCAGGCGGTCGTGGCGCGACCGCGGCTGGTGCATCGACGCATCCGGCGGCGACAGCGGATGGCGGCGCGGAGATGACCGTGCTCTACGTGCAGTACGCGCTGATGGCCGTTGGCCTGGTGCCGATGATGATCTTCCTGGTGGATTACATCGCACGCGGATTGGGCCTCGGTGCGCAGACCGGCGCCATGTTCTGGATCGCCTACGGCATCGGCGCCATCGCCGGCCCGATGATGTATGGCGCGCTGGGCGACCGCATCACGCCGCGTGTCACCAACCGCATCGCGATCGCCGGACAAATCGCGGCCATCGCCCTGCTGGTCAGCACGACGAAAATACCAGCGCTGATCCTGGCCACGCTGGTGATCGGCACTTTCCCGCCGGGGATCGTGCCCATCTACCTTGGCCAGATTCAGCGCATCCTGCCCGGCAATGCGGAAAGGCAATCGGCCGCCTGGAGCCGCGCCACCACCATCTACGCGCTAACGCAAGCGATTGTCGGCTACACTTCATCCTGGCTGCTGACTGCGAGCGGCGGACAACATCGCATGCTGTTCATGCTGGCCGCAGCAGGCTTGATACTGGCGCTGCTTACCGAGCTCGCCGCGCGAGCAGTGAGCGGTAAAGCTGAGCATAGTCCTCGGCCATCTTCCCCGCCGTGAACAAACTCCAGTAACGCTGTTCCGCACGGCGGCCCATATCGGCCGCCAGCTGCGGGTTCTCCCACAACACGCGCATCGCTTTGTCGAAGGCCTCGACATCGCTGGGCGGCACCACCAGGCCCGTGTCCTGATCGATGTTGATATAGGTAGTGCCGGTGCCAATTTCGCTGGAGATCATCGGTTTGCCATACATGGCACCTTCCAGCAGCGAGATGCCAAAAGCTTCCGAGCGCAGGTGCGACGGGAAAGCCATGGCGTAGCACAGCTTCAGCAGTGCGATCTTGTCTTCTTCATCGAGCGCACCGAGGAACTGCACCTTGTCGAGCACACCGAGACGCTTGGCGCGCTCCTTCAGTTCCTGCTCGATCGGACCGGCACCGACAATTGCGACGGGATAACCATTGCGCGCCACCGCATCCAGCAGAATGTGCAAGCCCTTGTAGTAACGCAGCACACCGACGAACAGGAAGAAGCGCTCGCCCATGCGGGCACGCCATTTCTCTATTACTTCCGGGGGCGGTTCGGGATAGGTGGATTTATCCAAACCGAATGGAATGGTAGTCACCTTGTTTTCATAGCGTCTCAGCACCGGCGAAGACGCCAGATAATTCGGCGAAGTCGCGACGATGGAGTCAACATCTTTCAGGAAGCGGCGCTTCAGCGGGGTGTACACACGCAGCAGCGTCTTCTGGCGCACGATGTCGGAGTGGTAAGTCACCACGCTCGGTTTCTTTACCCGCGCCATGAAGTGGGCCATATCCATGAAGGGCCACGGGAAGTGATAATGAATCACGTCCGCGTTTTTCGCCAACGCCGCCAGCTTGCGGATCGATGCAACCGACACCGCATTCGAAGCGATTTCGAAATCGAGCCGCACGCGATGAACCGAATGGCCTTCGATGTCCATCAGCTCCGGCCCGCCATTGCGGGTCAGCGTCAGCACTTCGTTGTGGACGCCGAGCCGGCTTGTGCCCACGCACATCTGGCGGATCACTTGCTCGATGCCGCCCCAGGAATCGGGATAATAAGTCTTGTAGAAATGCAGTACGCGCATGTTACTTGTTGCCGTGATTGGCAATTACGCCTCGTACATCCAGCGCAGGGTTTGCTGCAGCGGCACCGGCTCGATGGCGCCGATCACGGACGCGAGGCGGCGGTTATCGCCCGTCAGGCGCTCCACTTCATTGGCGCGCACAAAGGCTGGATTGACGTGGACATTGATTTTGTAGCCTGCAATCTCTTCCATCATGGCGATCGCCTCACCCAGCGAGTAAGCCTTGCCGGAGCTGATGTTGAACACCTGGCCAGCAGGTTTGGCCGCGAGCAGGGCGCGGTAGCTGGCGGCGACCATGCGCACGTCGGAGAAATCTCGCCATACCTGAAGGTTGCCCAGTTCGATGTCCGCGGCCTTGCGGCGGAAGTGCGACACGATCTTCGGCAGCAGGAAGTTCTCGTGCTGGCCCACGCCCGTGTAGTTGAATGGGCGCGCCATGATGATGGGCAGCTTGTCCATCCACAGGCGGGCCATGTACTCCATGGTCAGCTTGCTGACGGCGTAGTCATTGGCCGGCGACGCAGGAACGTCTTCGTGAATCATTTCCACGGCTGTGTTGCCATAGATATTGGCGCTTGATGCCAGCAGCACTGCACCAGGCTTTTTCGGCGCAGACGCCAGCGCTTCCAGCAGGTTGCGCGTGCCCATCACGTTGACACGATAGATCTGCTCGACGTCGGAATGGGCGACGAAGGCGATGGCAGCCAGGTGCACCACGACGTCCGGCTGCAATTCGTGGACCGCCGCGGCGACAGCGGCACGGTCAGTGAGGTCCAGCGACACCATGTCGCCGCCATGCTCGTGGCCGGGCACCGCAGTACCGATCACTTTGTAGCCGGCGGCACGCAGCTCCTGCGCCACATAGTGGCCCGTAAATCCAGCCAGACCGGTAACGAGGGCACGTTTGCCCTCGCCTTCACGCGCCGGGGACAGCAGCTGCAAGCGGTCGCTCATATCAGACGGAGAAGCCCGCGGTATTGCGGCGCAGATCTGCTGCCACCATCATCTGGCACAGCTCTTCCAGCGAAGTCTTGGCTTCCCAGCCCAGTTCCTTGCGGGCCTTGGATGGATCGCCGATAAGCAGGTCCACTTCGGCTGGGCGGTAAAACTTCGGCGACACGCGCACCAGCACCTTGCCGGTCTTGGCGTCGCGGCCTGTTTCGTTCTCCACACTTCCCTGCCACTCGATGGCGATGTCCACTGCCTTGAAGGCCATGGTCACGAAGTCGCGTACGGTCTCGGTACGGTTGGTGGCCAACACATAAGTATCAGGCTTGTCGGTCTGCAGCATACGCCACATGCCTTCCACGTATTCCTTGGCGAAGCCCCAGTCGCGCTTCGCGTCCATATTGCCCAGCTCCAGAACGTCCAGCTTGCCCAGCTTGATCTTGGCGACGGAGTCGGTAATCTTGCGGGTCACGAACTCGCGGCCGCGCAGCGGGGATTCGTGGTTGAACAGAATGCCAGAGGAAGCAAAGATGCCGTAGGACTCGCGGTAGTTCACCGTCATCCAGTGCGCGTACAGCTTGGCCACGCCGTAAGGGCTGCGCGGATAGAACGGCGTGTCTTCCTTTTGCGGGATAGCCTGCACCTTGCCGAACATCTCCGAGGTCGAAGCCTGGTAGAACTTAATTTTCGGATTGACGATGCGGATGCCTTCCAGCAGATTGGTGCAGCCAACGCCGGTAATTTCGGCCGTGGTTGCAGGCTGTTCGAACGACACGCCCACGAAGCTTTGCGC
>NZ_JBFRDW010000215.1:0-8666 GCF_052113985.1 Pseudoduganella sp. RAF53_2
GGTTACGTCCGTGCTGAAGGCCCGAACGAGCGTTTGAGCGGATTCGAGTTCTCGCTCCACAATGCCGTCGAGCGCACGCGCGCTGCACTGCGCAGCAAGATCATGCGCACGCTGGAGGGCAAGCCATACGCGGGCGTGATTGTCGCGCTGGCGATTGGCGACCAGCGCGGCATTCCGCAATCGGATTGGCAGGTGTTCAATCGAACGGGCATCAGCCACCTCATTAGCATCTCGGGGCTGCACATCACGATGGTTGCCGGCTTGGTGGCGTTGCTGGCGACCTGGCTGTGGCGGCATTCCTTCTTTGTACGCGGCGCCGCGCTACCCCTGATGCTGCCCGCGCAAAAGCTGGGCGCAGTTGTCGGAATGCTCGCGGCGCTGGGCTACGTAGCGCTTGCTGGCTTTGGCGTGCCCGCGCAACGGACTCTGTACATGCTCAGCGTGGTCGCGGTCGCGGTGTGGTGCGACCGGCTGACAAGCATCAGCCACGTGCTGCTGCTTGCTGCGGGTGTTACGGTGCTACTCGATCCTTGGGCCGTCATGTGGCCGGGATTTTGGCTCTCGTTTGGCGCTGTCGCCACCATTCTGTACGCCTCCATCGGCCGCCCAGAACGCCACAGCGCGAAGCGGCCAGAGCGCAGCGACAGCCGCGCAACATCCACCGCAAGCGGCGAGGGCAGCGGCGACGGCGACGGCGGCGAGGACGGTCCAGGCGGACAGGGCGGGCACGTTACGCGCGATCCGCCTGCGAAGCGTGGCGTGCCGTTCACCCGGCGCGAAAAAATGATGCGGGAGCTGAGCGCTGCTGCAACGACGCAGTATGCCGTCACGGTCGGCCTGGTGCCGCTGACGATGCTGCTGTTTTCCCAGATATCGATCATCAGTCCGATCGCAAATGCCTTTGCCATACCGCTCGTCAGCTTGCTGGTCACGCCACTCGCGCTGGCGGGATGTGCGATGCCGGCACCGCTCGATGCGCCGTTGCTGCTCGTCGCGCATGAACTGGTGAACTGGCTGGCGGCAGCGCTGACCTGGTGCAGCGCACGGCCATTTGCCATCTGGTCGGCGCCCACGCCGGATTGGTGGATGTTCGCCTTCGCACTCGCAGGAACTGCCTGGCTACTGGCGCCGCGCGGATGGCCCACGCGCTGGCTGGGTATCGCCACCTGGCTGCCGTTGCTGGCCGCCGAGCCTGCGCATCCGCCGCAAGGCGAGCTGCTGGTAACGGCTTTTGACGTGGGCCAGGGCATGGCGCTGCTGATCGAAACCGGGCACCATCGTCTGCTATACGACACCGGCCCATACTACGCGCCGGAAGCGAACGGCGGCAACCGGGTCATCGTGCCGTACCTGAAGGCGCGCGGTATCAACCGGCTGGACGGCATCATCGTCACGCACAGCGATGCCGATCACTCCGGCGGCGCGCTGACCGTCATGGAAAGCGTGCGCACCGGTTGGCTGCTTTCGTCGCTGAGCGAAGGCCACCCAATCGTAAAGGCAGCGCCGCATCACAGTCACTGCGAGGCCGGCCAGCATTGGGAGTGGGACGGCGTCCGATTCGACATGCTGCACCCCATGCCGGACAGCTATGCTGACCGCTCGCTCAAGCCCAACGCACGCGGCTGCACGCTGATGATCCGCGGCGCTCRCCACGCGATCCTGCTCCCCGCGGACATTGAGGCCGCACAGGAAGCCGCACTGGTGGCGCGCGAGGGAGACAGTCTGCGCGCCGACGTTCTGCTGGTGCYGCATCACGGCAGCGGGACTTCGTCAACGCCGGTGTTCCTGAACGCGGTCAAGCCGCAGCAGGCCATATTCCAGCTGGGCTACCGCAATCGCTACCACCATCCGCGCGCCGACGTGGTGGAGCGTTATCGCCAGCTGGGCGCCACCTTGAACCGCACCGACGAATCGGGCGCCATCATCCTGCAGCTAGGCCAAACGCTCACTGTTACAAAATATCGTGAGCAGCACGCGCGCTACTGGTACGGAAGGTAGGCGATAATTCGAGGCTTTGCACTAAACATTTGCTGCCATTGTTTTTAGAATAAGTAGATGACTAAGCCGAAAATCCACTTCTCGCACGCGAACAGCTACCCGTCGGGAACCTACCGCCAGTTCTTCGAATTCCTTGGTAGGGATTTCGACATTCAGGCCCTCGACATGCACGGACATAATCCGGCCTATCCTGTACAGGATGGCTGGGATGCGCTCGTGAAGGAACTGATCGTCGAATTGCAAAAACGTTATGATGAGCCGRTAATCCTGGTCGGCCACTCGCTGGGCGGCATGCTGAGCCTCATGGCCGCGGCGGAACGTCCGGAGCTGGTGCGCTGTGTCGYGATGCTCGATTCGCCCGTCGTTGCGGGCTGGCGCGCCATGGCCTGGCGCCTGTTCAAGAATACGCCTTTGGCCGATCGCTACTCCCCGGCGCGATTTTCGGCCAAGCGCCGAAACGTCTGGCCCAGCAAGGAAGAGGCGATGCGCCACTTCGCCAGCAAGGAAGTGTTCGCGAAATGGGCGCCCGGCGTGCTGATGGACTATCTGGACGCCGGCCTGAAGCCGCATCCGGAAGGCTTCGAGCTGCGCTTCACCCGCGAAATTGAAACCGCCATCTATCGCAGCCTGCCGCACCATATCGGCAATCTGGTAGCGGGCAAATTCCCTGTGCCGGTTGGGTACATCGCCGGCGACCGTTCGGAAGAAAACCGCCAGGCGGGCCTGGATGCGACCAGGGCTCTGGTCGGCCGCCATTTCCGCACTGTTTTCGGCGGACACCTGTATCCGATGGAGTCGCCGCAGCTGACGGCAAACCTCACGCGCGACCTGATTTTCCAGATGGTGGGCGAGGAAGCCGATGTAAAAATGTTCAAAGAGCGGGCTTTCGCGTAAAATCGCACCGGAACGGCGCCAGCCTCACGGTGCGCGCTTCCTAGCAATCCAGAGAAAATTCCAAGCGATGACGATTAAAAGCGATAAATGGATACGCCGCATGGCGGAAGAGCATGGCATGATCGAGCCCTTTGAAGCGGGCCAGGTCCGTTCCGTGGACGGCCGTAAGGTCATTTCCTACGGCACCTCCTCGTACGGCTACGACATCCGCTGCGCCGACGAATTCAAGGTTTTCACCAACATTAACAGCACCATTGTCGATCCGAAGAACTTCGATTCGAATTCCTTCGTCGACGTAAAGAGCGATGTCTGCATCATTCCGCCGAATTCCTTCGCGCTGGCCCGCACCATCGAATACTTCCGCATTCCACGCAATGTGCTGACCGTTTGCCTGGGCAAATCGACCTATGCACGCTGCGGCATCATCGTCAACGTGACCCCGTTCGAGCCTGAGTGGGAAGGTTATGTGACGCTGGAGTTCTCGAACACCACGCCGCTGCCGGCGAAGATCTACGCCGGCGAAGGCTGCGCCCAGGTGCTGTTCTTCGAGAGCGATGAAATCTGCGAGACTTCCTACAAGGACCGCAACGGCAAGTATCAGGGCCAGCACGGCGTGACCCTGCCGAAGGCGTAAATCAGGACAGCGGCAGCGCGATCTCCACGCACAAGCCGCCGTCTTCGCGGTTGGCGGCATTGATGCTGCCACCGTKCTGCTGCACCACCTGCTGGGCGATTGCCAGACCCAGTCCATGGCCTTCCACGTCCTTCTGCGTAGTGCTGCTGCGGTAGAAGGGCTGGAAGATCGCCTTCAAATCTTCTTTCTGAACACCGGGGCCGCGATCCAGCACGCGAATGCGCAGCTGGCGTTGCGCTTCATCCCTTGCCATTTCCACGTCCACTGTGCCGCCGACAGGGCTATGCTTGATCGCGTTGCGTACCACGTTTTCGATGGCGCGCGCCAGCAGGTCGGGTTGGCCGACGATGTGGCCGTCGGCGTCGCCATGTTGAACAACTGCGCGGCCGTGCGTGGCGGCTTCGAATTCGGCGTCGCCGACGATGCCGTCCAACAGATCGGCCATGCTGATTTCTTCGCGCGAGGTGGTGATTGCGCCGGCTTCCAGACGGGATAAGGTCAGCAGTTCGCCGACCAGTTTGTCCATACGGATGCTTTCGCGCTCGATGCGCTCCAGGGTGGCGCGCATTTTGTCGGGCTGCTGATGGGCGAGGCCAATGGCGGCCTGCAGGCGCGCGAGCGGGGAGCGCAGTTCATGCGACACATCGTGCAGCAGGCGGGTTTGGCCGTCGATCAGACTGCGCAGGCGCGCGGTCATGCGATCGAAGTCATGGCCGAGGGCATTCAGTTCGTCGCCACGCTTGCTGGTGTTGGCGAAGCGCGGGGCGAGGTCGCCTTGCGAGGCCGCTTCGAAAGCATCGCGCAGCGAGCGGATCGGACGGGAGAAGTACCAGGCCAGCAGCGCCGCGAACAGCAGGCTGGCCAGCACGGCAGCCACCACCGGCACGTAGGGCGCGAGCGGCTGGAAGCGCGGACGCCCCTCCGGGCCGCCCGGCATACCCGGAACGGGGCCAGGACCTATGCCCGGACCGGGGCCGCGACCCATGCCCGGGCCAACGCCAGGTCCGCCAGGCGGCGGCTCGGCAACGGGGCTGGACGCCGATGCGTAGGCGGGGTTTGCCGCACCCGCACGGCCGTGCGCAGCGGCCGAGGCGGTACTGCCAGCGGTGAGCACTTCCGCGGCGGGGGCGGAGGTGGCCGCGCTGGCGTCACCCAGCGCCATGGCAGGCGGTGCGGACGGCTGGATGGAGGCGCCTTGCGGCGGGGGCGGGCCGTCGAAGCCAGGAGGAGGGCGGCGGTCGCGGCGATAGCCTGGCATCTCCATGCCCGGCATGCCGGCGCCGGCCAGCAGCATGCGCGACTCGCTTTCCAGTCCGCGCTGGCGTTCGCGCGATGGCAGGAAGAGCATGTAGCGGTGACCGTCCGGCGACGTCACATGGCGCACCACGCGCTGGTCGCCTTTGTTGATCATGGCCTGCGCTTCATTGAGCATGGTCGGATTGACAATGCGGCCCAGCAGCTCATGGCCGGCATCGTCCACCGCGAATACGCGATGGTGCGGCATATTCTCCAGCATCGGGCGCAGGCTTTGCGTGCCGCCATAGGCCAGCGTGGACGCGGCGGCTTCAATCGCCAGTTCGGCCGGTGGGCTGGTGTCGATATCAGGGCGCTTGACCTTGTCGGCATCGCGATTCTTCAGCCAGACCGCGCTGCCGATGGCAAAGGTGGCGGCCAGCTGCGCCAGCAAAATCGAAAGGAAGAATTTCCAGAACAAGCGGCCCACAGCCTTACTCCTTGATCAGCTGGTAGCCCAGGCGGTAGACCGTTTGCAGGCAGGAGCGTCCATCGGCGATGGTGCCCAGCTTGTGACGCAGACTGCTGAGGTGCACGTCGATATTGCGGTCGAAGCGCGCCATCGGACGTCCCAGGCCTTGTTCGGACAGGATGTTCTTGCTGACCGGCTTACCCGCATTGCGCGCCAGGACTTCCAGCAGATTGAATTCGGTGCTCGTCAATTCCAGCGGCGCCCCAGCCCATGCGGCGCGGCGCTGTTCCGGCCACATGGTCAGCTGGCCAACGACGATGGGCGAGCCAAGCGCGCTGTCGGCAGGAGCAGCCTGCGTGCGGCGCAGGATGGCGCGGATGCGCGCCGTCAGCTCGCGCGGTGTGCAAGGCTTGGCAACGTAATCGTCCGCACCCAGTTCCAGGCCGACGATGCGGTCCGTATCGTCGCCGCGCGCGGTCAGCATCAGGATCGGCATGCGGCTGGCGGCGCGGATGCGGCGCAGGGTTTCCAGACCGTTCATACGCGGCATCATCACATCCAGTACCGCGATGGCGTATTGGCCGGTGAGGGCGGCCGCGGTGCCGGACTCGCCATCGTTGGCCGTCCTCACCTCGAAGCCTTCCTGCTCCAGATATTCCTGGAACATGCCTACCAGTTCTACGTCGTCGTCTATCAGCAGTACCTTGCTCATTGCCTGTTTGTCTGAAAAATAAGGGGGAATGCGGCCATCATAACAAAACCGCCCCTGCACAGCCTTCCGTCTTTACGTGGATTTACGCCTTCCTTACGGCGCTTTACACGCCCCAGCCAGACAATGGCCACTCCTGATTTCTTCAACCTGGAGTGAATATGAAAAAGACAAAACAAAACCTTCCCCAACTATTGCTCGCAGCCGCCATGGCGTTGCCACTGGCGGCGTACGCGGCGGACGAAGCGCCGCCGATGGGCGATGGCGGTCCGCGCGGGCCGATGGCGGAAGGTGGTCCAGGCATGCCGCCTCCGATGGTGGCCGGCATAGAGCAGCGCGGTGGCCAACACGAAGGTCCTGGCCGTGGCGGTCCGGAGTTTGGCCCTGGCCCTGAATTTGGTCCGGGCATGGGCCATGGTCCGCACTTCCTGCGCGGGATCGAATTGACGGAAGCGCAACAGGACAAGGTCTTCAACATCCTGTACGGCCAGGTCCCTTATCTGCGCGAGCAGCACAAAGCCGAAGAGAAAGCCATGCGCGCGCTGCACGAGCTGCGCAACGCCGACAAATACGACGATGCGGCTGCCGTGAAACTGGCGCAGGCCGCCGCACAGGCCCATGCCAACATCACGCTGCAGGAAATCCGCACCCAGCAAAAACTGCTGGCCGTGCTGACGCCTGAGCAGCGCAAGCAACTGGACGAGCGCAAGCCGCGCGCGCCGCGTCCCTGATTTTTTGTCCCCACCAAAGAGCATCAAGAGCATAAGGAGAAAAGAATGACCATCAATTCCCTGACTTCCAGCAGCGCGGCCAGCCAGTTGAGCTACGTGAGCAAGCTGAATTCGGCCAATTCGACCAGCAGCAGCGGCCAGACCGATGGTGTGCGTCCCCCGCCACCGCGCGACGGCGGTGGCTTCATCAGCGCCATTGCGGATGCGCTGAAATCGATCGGGGTAAGCACGGACAGCAGCTCCAGCAGCACCGATTCCAGCACCACCTCCACCGATAGCACCAGCACGGACTCCACCACCACTACCAGCAACGCGGCGCAGGCACTGGGCAGCTTCCTGGAAAATCTGATGGGCGCACTGCACGCACAAGGCGGTGATCAATCCGGTCCGCCGCCATATGGCGAGCAGGGACAGGGCGGTCCGGGCGGCGTGGGTGGTCCAGGCGGCGCTGGCGGTCCGGGCAAGCTGGCCGAAGACCTGCAAAGCCTGATCTCCAAGCTGGGTTCGAGCAGCAGCACCGATTCCACTTCCGATAGCGACAGCACCGACAGCACGGACGATAGCGTTACTTCGCTTGAAAGCTCATTCAAGGACCTGCTGCAATCGCTGGGCAGCGACACCAGCAATTCTTCGGATCAGCTGACCAGCTTCCTGCAAGCGCTGTCCAGCAAGCTGCCCAACTCCGGCAGCAGCGGCAACCTGATTAACACCACGGCGTGAGGTAGGGGCATATGGAAGCACACGATCACGGCCTTGCCGCCGACCTGGCGGCCATGATGGAAATGACCACCGGCCGCCGGCAGTCCCTGCGCTGGCTGCTGGCCGGCGCCGCGCTGCCTTTGATGGGTTGCGGCGGCAGTTCGGATAGCAGCGACACCACGTCCAGCACCACCAGCGGCGAAACCAGCACGACCACCAATACGGGCACCAGCACTGGCACCGGTACGAGCACCGGCACCACGACCGGCAGCTGCACGGTGATTCCGGAGGAAACCGGCGGCCCATATCCGGCCGACGGCACCAACAGCACCAGCGCCGGCGTGGTCAACGTGCTGAATCTGTCGGGCATCGTACGACAGGACATCCGCAGCAGCTTCGGCGGCGCTACGGCGACCGCCGCCGGGGTTCCCTTGACGATCAAGCTGCACATCAACAACGCGAACAACAGCTGTGGCGCGGCGGGCAATTTCGCCATCTACCTGTGGCACTGCGACCAGAACGGCAACTACTCGCTGTACTCGTCCGGCGTCACCAACCAGAACTACCTGCGCGGCGTGCAGGAAGCGGATGCGAACGGCGACATCACCTTCAAGACCATCTTCCCCGGTTGCTACGACGGCCGTATGCCGCACGTGCACTTCGAGGTGTACCGCTCGCTGGCGCAAAGTGTCAGCGCCTCGAACCGCATCAAGACTTCGCAGTTCACCTTCCCGATGGCGACGCTGAACGAAGTCTATGCGACCACTGGCTACAGCTCCAGCGCCTCCAATCTGACCCGCATCAGCTACGCCACCGACATGGTCTTCAGCGACGGCTACTCGCTGCAGCTGGTGTCCATGACCGGCAACGCTACCGACGGCTACGTCGCCACGCTGACGCTGGCGGTCGCCGCCTGATCAGCCCATGAAGCCGAGGTTCTGATTGCTGTAGCGGTACAGCGTCGGGAACACGTCGGCCAGGTTCGCGTCGCTCAGGCCGAACCAGCGGCCCAGGGTTGCGCCGTACTGCTCCACGGAGATCGTGGGCAGCAGCGCACCCTGGCCCACATCCAGCGAATGATTCAGGCCGATGGTGGGGAAGCTGCCGTAGATGTTATTGCCCCGTACCGCGCCACCCACGACGAAGTGATGCGAGCCCCAGCCGTGGTCGGTGCCGTCGCCATTGCTGGTCAGTGTGCGGCCGAAGTCGGAGGTGGTGAAGGTGGTCACGCTGTTGCGCATATCGCTGCCCATCAGGTTGGACAGGGTGCTGTCGAACCAGGCCAGTGCGCGATTC
>NZ_JBFRDW010000216.1:0-8655 GCF_052113985.1 Pseudoduganella sp. RAF53_2
GCTGAAGTGCTGGCCCACATCGACCGTCTGCTGGAAGAAGCGGGCAGCGACAAGTCGCGCATCCTGTCGACCCAGATCTACATCACCGATATGGCCAACTTCCCCGGCATGAACGAAGTGTGGGAAGCCTGGGTGGTGCAGGGCGCCACGCCGCCGCGCGCGACCGTGGAAGCCAATCTGGCCAATCCGGCCTGCCTCGTTGAAATCGTCATCGTGGCAGCACAGAAGTAAGCAACTCCCCGTAACAAACAAGGTTTTATCATGGTTTCAATCGCGGCTCTCAATAGCRCAACGTCGGACCAGCTGGTGCAAGGCCTGTCCGCCGATGATGGAGCCCGCATGCTTGCCGCGCTGGATTACGCCAGCGAGGCCTATGCGGGCAGGAAGACAAGCTACGGACAAGATGCGTTCGAATTTTCCGTGGGCRTTGCCAGCACGCTGGCCTTCCTGCGCAGCGATGTCGAAACCCGTATTGCCGGCCTGGTGTTCGAGCTTACCCTGCTCGACGCCGATACCGCCCCTGGCATCGAGCCCCGCTTCGGCACTGAAGTCGGCGAGCTGGTGACAGGCGTGCGCCAACTGATCCGCCTGCGCGAACTTACCCAGACAGCGCCGGGCGGCTCCACCCGCAGCAAGAGCGCGGCCCAGCAGGCCGTGGCGCAGGTTGAATCCCTGCGCAAGATGCTGCTCGCGATGGCGACCGATATGCGCGTGGTGCTGGTGCGGCTGGCTTCCTGCTGCACCACCTTGCGCTACTTTGCCGATGCCAAACTGTTCAACGAGATGACGCGCGCCTATGGCCGCGAAACGCTGGACCTGTACGCGCCGCTGGCCAACCGCCTCGGCATCTGGCAGATCAAGTGGGAGTTGGAAGACCTGTCGTTCCGCTTCATCGAGCCGGAAACGTATAAACGTATCGCGAAGATGCTGGAAGAGAAGCGCATGGCGCGCGAGAGCTTCGTGTCTTCCTCGATCACGCGCCTGCAGTCCGAGCTGGACGCGGCAGGCATCAAGGCCGAAGTGTTCGGCCGCCCCAAGCACATCTACTCCATCTGGAGCAAGATGAAGGGCAAGGAGCTGGACTTCTCGGAACTGTACGATGTGCGCGCCTTCCGCGTGATCGTCGATGACGTGAAGACCTGCTACACGGTGCTCGGCGTGGTCCACAATATCTGGACGCCGATTCCGAAAGAATTCGACGATTACATTTCCCGTCCCAAGCCGAACGGCTACCAGTCGCTGCACACGGTGGTGACGGCGGACGATGGYCGTCCCCTCGAAGTGCAGATCCGCACCCAGGAGATGCACAGCTTCGCCGAATACGGCGTGGCGGCGCACTGGCRCTACAAGGAGGAGGGCGGCTCCAATTTCAAGGGCCAGCAGTACGACGAGAAGATCGCCTGGCTGCGCCAGCTGCTGGCGTGGAAGTCCGAAGTGGCGGACGCCATGGTGGGCGACGAAGAGCAGCAGCGCGAGTGGGTCGAGAAGCTGAAGGCCACCTCCCTGGACGACCGCATCTTCGTGCTGACGCCGCAGGCGCGTGTGATTGAGCTGCCGGTGGGCGCGACGCCGATCGACTTCGCTTACCATCTGCACAGCGACGTCGGCCACCGCTGCCGCGGCGCCAAGGTGGATGGCGTGATGGTGCCGCTGAATACGGCGCTCAAGAGCGGCCAGTCCTGCGAGATCATTACTGCCAAGGGCGCGCCCGGCACCGCGGGACCGTCGCGCGACTGGCTGAGCCCCGAATACACGGTCAGCAGCCGCACCCGCTCCAAGGTGCGCGCCTGGTTCCACGCCATCGACATCCAGGAAACGCTGGCGAGCGGCCGCTCGCTGGTGGAAAAATCGCTGCAGCGCGAGGGCAAGACCGCCGTCAACCTGGAAGCGCTGGCGCAGAAGCTGGGCTTCAACAAGGTGGACGATCTGTTCCTGTCGGTCGGCAARGATGAATTCAGCCTGCGCCATGTGGAGCAGGCGCTGCACGAACCGGCCGAATCGGAAGAGCCGGCGGACCAGGTGGCCGTCAACAAGAGCCGCGCCTCCAGCGTGGAGCAGGGCGCCAAATCGGGCGTGCTGGTGGTTGGCACCGATGGCCTGATGACCATGCTGGCCAAATGCTGCAAGCCGGCGCCGCCTGATCCGATCGTGGGCTTTGTCACGCGCGGCAAGGGCGTGTCGATCCACCGCGCCTCGTGCAAGAACTTCGCCGAGATGCGTGCCAAGGCGCCTGAACGCGTGATCGTCACCGAATGGGGCAGCGCACGGTCCGATACCGTGTATCCGGTCGACCTGTTCGTGCTGGCCGGCGACCGCCAGGGCCTGCTGCGCGACATCTCGGAAATCTTTTCGCGCGAGAAGATCAATGTGATCGGCGTGAACACCCAGTCCGCCAAAGGCCAGGCGCGCATGACCTTCACCGCCGAAGTGGGCGCCACCGCCCAGCTGCAAAAGGCGCTGGCCGCGATCTGCGAAGTCACCGGGGTGATCGAAGCCCGCCGCGCCTGATGCATTGAGGCCGGCTGCGCCGGCTCGCATGTGACAATTGGAGATAATCCAACGTTGTCTTGCCGGTTATCCTGTAAGAATACTCTTACAAGGGAGGCGACAAATGGAGATCGCGAGCCTGGACCGACAGGGGTCGACTGAATTCAAAGGGGATCCGGCAGCCGAGCCGGTGGTGATCAACGAACGTGATTTCATCAAGGCTCGCCGCGACGCCGTGCGAGGACAGGATGATACGGGCCTGTCCGGCCTGGCATTTTCTGGCGGAGGCATCCGTAGCGCGACCTTCGGCTTGGGTGTGCTGGAAAGCCTCAAGGAACTGGGCCTGCTTGAAAAATTCGACTATCTGTCGTCAGTCTCCGGCGGCGGCTATATCTCCAGCTGGCTGAGCGCCAACTGCCTGCGCAAGCCGAACTGGCTCGCGAAAGGTGCGGACTGGCGCGAGTCCATCGCCCACCTGCGCAAATATTCAAACTATCTGTCGCCGCAACTTGGTTTCTTCAGTGCGGACACCTGGTCCATGCTGACGATCTGGATCCGCAATACGATCCTGGTGCAGTTGACCGTGGTGTTGAGCCTGGTACTGGTGATGCTGCTGGCGCGCAGCCTGGATGTGCCGTTCCAGCAATGGCCACCTCAGCAAGGCGCGCGCTGGCTGACGGTTGCGTTATTCCTGCTGGCAGTGACGGGGATTGGCGCCAATCTGATGCAGCTGCAGCGGCCGGCCGCCAGCCACGAGCACAAAGGGCAATTCAGCTACGATGCCTGCGGCTGGCGTGCCTGGGGCGCTGTGGCGTTGGGCGCCTTGGCTGGCGCGGTTACGATCAAGGTAGTCACGGGATTTAATCCCTTCATAGACGGCCCGGCCAATGAATATGCGTTGCCGATGGCCTTGTGCTTGTCGCTGTGCGCGATAGCCCTGGTGCCGCCCGTGCTGAAGTTACGCTGTCTCCTGCCTAAAGCAAAGCCTGGTTGCGATGAGGTGATCTATGACCAGAGCCAGGTGCAGACCATGGTCGTGCTGCCGATGATCTTCACGGCATTCCTGCTGGCCGCGGTGATGTGGGGGCTGGTGCGCGGCACGGTACCCGGCAATGAGATCACTGGCATGAAGCATTATGGAGAGCTGGTCCTGAAGGCGTGGCGGCACTGGCCTTTCCCGATCGCGATCTCGTTTGCTTCGATGCTGATCCTGTCTTGCTGCTCGCTACGAAGGGATGTGTTGCGGGATGCAGGTTGGCGTCCCTTTGCCTATGCCGGCCTGGCGATTGGTGTTTCTGCACTGAGCGCCGCCGCCCTGCATGCCATGTTTTGCGGCATTTTGGTGTTGATGCAGCTGTTCTACGAAAAGGGCGAATCAGGCGTCTGGCACGCCCTGGTATGGGGACCGCCCTTGCTGCTGATTGCGTTTTCGCTGGCGGTGACGTTGCAAATTGGCCTGCTTGGCCGCTCGTCGCTCGAGGGCATGCGTGAATGGTGGAGCCGCCTTGCCGCCTGGGTGTGCATCTACGCGTTCGGTGTCTGGCTGGCGATGGTGTCGGCGCTTTATGGCCCGCTGTTGACTGCGTGGCTGGTCGATGGCGAACATTGGCCGGGCATTTCTGCTGTTGTCGCCTGGATTGCTTCGACGGCGGGCGGCTTGTTGGCGGGGAATTCGAACAAGGCTGCCGGCGATGACAAGATTCGTAGCGAGCCCGCTTCTAGTGGCAGTAAGGTAATCAACGCCATTGCGCTGGTCGCTCCGTACGTCTTCATTGCCGGCCTGCTGCTCGTGGTGTCGAGTGCCATTCATGTCGTGTTATGGAATAGCGAGCGGGCGGATGGCACCTGGGTGCAGCTCAATCTGTTCTACGCGAATCATTGGCCGTACCTGAAGACCGGCAACGAGCACTTGAGCTGGATCATTCTCGGCTGCGCGATCGCTTTGGGCATTTTTATGTGGCGGGTGGATATCAATGAGTTCAGTCTGAACGCTTTCTATCGCAATCGCCTGGTGCGCTGCTATTTGGGCGCCACCCGCGTGCAGGCGCGCAAGCCCCAGCACTTCACAGGCTTTGACGATGCGGACGACCTCCCCATGAGTGAACTGCAAGGCGGCACCGCGGCAAATCCGGTCGCGGCAGGTCCGCTGCATATTGTCAATTGCGCGTTGAATCTGGGAGGATCGAGCGATCTGTCGCTGCACACACGGCATAGTGCAAATTTCGCGATCACGCCGTATGTGATGGGCAGCAGYTACTTGAAGGCATTGGACGGCAAACCTGGCTACCAGCCGCACAGTGATTTCCGGCGGCCTGTAACGTTAGGGCAGGCCGTGGCAGTTTCGGGCGCCGCGGCCAGTCCCAACCAGGGCTACCATACTTCGCCGGCGGTGGCGATCCTGCTGACGATGTTCAATGTGCGCCTGGGCTGGTGGTTTGCCAATCCGGCGCGTAAGCCAAAGCATGCGTCGCCGCTGCTCAGCATGCGCTATTTGCTGCTTGAACTGTTCGGTCTTGCCGATGCCGGTGCGAAGTATGTGATGGTGTCGGATGGCGGCCATTTTGAAAACCTGGCGATGTACGAACTGGTGCGCCGCCGCTGCAAGCTGATTGTTGCCAGCGATGCGGAGTGCGATCCCGAAATGAACTTTGAAGGACTGGGCACGCTGATCCGCATGTGCAAGGTCGACTTTGACACGGAAATCGTGATCAATGTGCGCGACATTCGCCTGCACAACGGATATAGCCGTTCGCGTTTCGCAGTTGGCGCCATTTTGTATCCCGACGGGACAACCGGTCTGCTGATCTACCTGAAGGCGTCCATGAACGGCAAGACCGAGGATTCTTCTGTGCAGCAGTACCACGCCACGCATCCGACCTTCCCGCATGAATCGACCGGCGACCAGTTCTACGCGGAAGACCAGTTCGAAAGCTATCGCCGGCTGGGCAAGGAATTGACAGACGCGGTATTCAAATCCAGTCTGTCGCAGATGGACTGGGTGGAGTTGAGCAAAGTGTGGCCCGAAGTGCCGGTGCCTCCCTCAAAAATCACGGTCCTTCCGCGGCGGCGTACTGGTGATGGACGACGCGCCTAATAGATCCGCCAGCAAGTCTGCCACTTTGCGCACGCGGGCGGATTTGCGCACGTCATCGTGAATCACCATCCATAGCTGGCGCTGGATCGGGCAGTCGATGCCGGGCAGCGCCGGCGGTCCATCCAGGTAGTCGGGCAGCACGGCCACGCCGGCGCCGGTGAGCGCTGCGGTGTGGATTGTGGCGAGGTCGTTGGAGCGGAAAGTGAAGCGGCGGCCGTTGGCGAATTCTTCCAGCCATTGCTGCTGCGGGGCTTCGGACAGGCTGTCGTCGTAGCCGATGAATTCCCAATCTTCCGCTGCGTGGTCCGCCACGTAGGCGGCCGTCGCGCACACGCGGTACTGCACTTGCGCGACCGCGCGCACGGCCATGTCCGGCGCGGCTGGGCGCTGGTAGCGCAGGGCGATGTCGGCATCGCGGCGCGACAGGTCGGCATGGCCCGCTTCGGCCGCCAATTCGATATCAATTGCATCCAGATGCGGACGCAGTGCGGCCAAACGCGGTGCGATCCAGTGCGCGGCAATGGCCGGTGGCGCTGAAATGCGCACGGTGCCCTGGGCGCTCGACGCCCCGGCCGCCTGGCGCAGCAGACCAAGCACGTCGTCGCCGATGCGGCGCGCTTGCGGCAGCAGAGATTGTCCGGCCTCGGTCAGCGACCAGCCGCGTGCGAAGCGGTCGAACAGGCGCAGGCCGAGTACCTGCTCCAGCGCCTCGATGCGCCGTGCGACGGTGGTGTGCTCGACGCCCAGCGCGCGTGCGGCGCCGGACAGCGAGCCGGCCTCGATCACGGCGAGGAAATAGCGCAGGTCATTCCAGTCGGGATTATCCATAGGTGCAATTATGCACGGGGAAGGCGAAGTTTTTGCCATTTCGCGGCGCGCGCCATGCATTTATCGTTGGCGCCACGTTCAACGAATGGAGTTCCGCAATGAAGACACTGATATTGGTACTACTCAGCCTGGCCGGGGTGGCGCAGGCCGCCGACCTGTCCGGCAATTGGGAGATGATTGGCGCTTACCGCGAGCACCGCGACGGTACGCGCAGCGACGATTACGGCAGCAAGCCGCGCGGCACGCTGACCATGTCGAAGGATGGCAGTTACGCGCTGCAGATCTATCACGCGGAGCGTCCGCCGTTCGAGGGTGACTACCGCAATGGACCGGCGCCTGAGTACAAGCGCCTGGTGCTCACCATGAGTACGCATTACGGCCAGTACAGCGTTGACGCGGACACCATGACGTTCAGGATCACTGCCGCGTCGAATCCGCAACTGGATGGCGCCGTGCAGAAGCGGCCCTACAAGCTGACGGGCGATGTGCTGGAATGGCGCGTGCCGCCGCGGCCGGATGGCGACGTACCGATCTCCGTCTGGCGCCGCGTCGCGCAGCGATAGTGCCAGTGAATTTTGCTTAGTGTTCGGGCTCGGCCTGCAGCGTGATGTGGTCGATGCCGTGGCGCGACAGCAGCATGGCCTTCACATCGCGCAGCACGCGCGGCCATTCCTGCAGGTCGCTGATTTCGAGGTGGCCGATGAGGGCCGGGTGGCCGGGCGACATGTCCCACACGTGCAGGTCGTGCACGGACACGACGCCGTCGATGGCTGCCAGGTCGGCGCCGATTTGCAGATAGTTCGCGCCTTCCGGCACGCCTTCCATCAGATGGTGGTAGGACTCGCGCAGGATCGTCACGGTGGATTTCAGGATCAGCAGCGAGACGAGCACGGACAGCAGCGGGTCGATCTGCATCCAGCCCGTCCACAGGATGACGGCGCCGGCGATCAGCGCAGCCACGGAGCCAAGCAGGTCGCCCATCACGTGCACCAGCGCGGCGCGGGTGTTCATGCTGCCCTGGTCGCGCGACAGCGTCCACGCCACCAGCACATTAATCGCCAGGCCCAGCGCGGCGACGATCAGCACGGTGCCGCCCTGCACCGGCGCGGGATCGGAGAAGCGGTGAATCGCCTCCACGAAAATCCAGCCCACGACCGCCAGCATGGCGAGGCCGTTGACGAAAGCAGCCAGCGCTTCTGCGCGGCCATAGCCAAAAGAATAGCGTGCCGATGGCGGACGTTTGGCGATCAGTTGCGCCAGCAGGGCCAGGCCGAGCGAGGCCGCATCAGTCACCATATGGCCCGCATCCGAAATCAGCGCGAGCGAATTGGACATGAAGCCAGCCACCACTTCCACCACCGCAAAGCTCAGCGTCAATGCAAGCGCGAAGGCCAGCGCTGTCTGGCTGCGCTGTTCGGCAAAGTGGGCATGTTTGGCATCGCCGTCGAGGTGGGCGTGCAAATGGGCGGAGGAGGAGGGAATCTTGGTTTGCATAGGCCTTGGAATATAGCATAGGCGACATAGCAATGTTTTCTTGGGAAAATACTTGTCATCCCGGAAGCGCATCTCTATAATGCTGGTCTCCGGGCGGTTAGTTCAGCTGGTTAGAATACCTGGTCGACATCCAGGGGGTCGCAGATTCGAATTCTGCACCGCCCACCAGAACACTGTAGTAAGATTGCAAAAGACAACGGGCGGTTAGTTCAGCTGGTTAGAATACTTGGTCGACATCCAAGGGGTCGCAGATTCGAATTCTGCACCGCCCACCAGACACTTTGTAAGAGCGAGAAAGGCACACCGGTTATGACACCGCGAACTACCATGACAGTTGGTGAGTGACGCTAGTCGATCGGCTTTCTTTTGCTTGTTCAATTGAAGAAAAACGCGGCTAGCCCGCGTTTTTTTTCGTCCGTATTTTCCCTATATCCTTTGTAGTTCCTTCTTCTGGAGATCATGATGGTTTCAGTCCGACTGCCCGACGGCTCCATCCGTCAATTCGAAGCGCCCGTCACCGTCGCACAAGTGGCGTCCAACATCAGCACCAGCCTGGGTAAAGCCGCGCTGGCCGGCAAGGTCGATGGCAAGGTTGTCGATACTTCCTTCCTGATCGACAAAGACTCCGACGTCGCCATCGTGACCGACCGCGATCCGGAAGGCCTGGATGTCATTCGCCACTCCACCGCGCACTTGCTGGCCTACGCCGTCAAGGAACTGTTCCCTGATGCGCAAGTGACCATCGGCCCGGT
>NZ_JBFRDW010000217.1:0-8644 GCF_052113985.1 Pseudoduganella sp. RAF53_2
GTGTTGTTCACCTTCAGGTCAACACGTGCCACGCCCACGTTGTCGCTGGCGTTCACGTTGACGGCGACAGAACCGGAAACCGTACTGCTAGCCAGCGGCGCGGCAATTGCCACGGTAGGCGCAGTGGTGTCAGCTGGAGGTGGCGTCGTTGCGCTGCCTGCGGCGGCTGCCACTGCAGCCGCAGCGTTCACACGGCCGTAGCCGAATTGCGGATCGCGGCCGGCGGTGCCCAGGTCAACCGCGGTGGAGTACAGGATGCTTTCGACCTTGCTGTTGCTCAGCGATGGGTTGGCGGACATCACCAGCGCTGCCACACCGGCGGCAACCGGGGAGGAGAACGAGGTGCCGTTCACCGCGCCATAGGTGCCGTCTTGTGCGGTGGTGTAAATGCCTGCACCTGGCGCGGCCAGCGAGACGAAGTTGCCGTAGCTGGAGAAGCTGGCGCGGGCGTCGGTGCTGTCGGTCGCGGACACAGCGATCATGCTGGTGGTCGGGGTGTAGCCTTCGTCGCGGTTGTAGTTACCGGCGGAGACGAACAGCAGGCCGCCCTTGCTCTTCAGGTAGTTGGCAGCGCTGATCACGGCCGAGCTGGTCGGCATGGCAGCGTAGCTGACGTTCACCACGCGGGCGCCATGGTCGGCCGCCCAGGTAATGCCGCTGGCAATGGTCGAGAAGTAGGCGTAGCAGCCGTAGGTCGGATCGACGTAAGCGATACGCACCGGCATGATCTTGGCCTGGCCGGCGACACCGGCCACACCCGTGCCATTGTTCATGGCAGCGGCGGCAGCGCCGGCGACTTTGGTGCCGTGACCGCAGACGTCGGCGGTATTGGTGTTGTTGTCGTAGATGTTATAGCCAGGCACCATGTGCGAAGCCAGGTCGGGAACCGGGTCGACGCCGGAGTCCAGAATCGCGATGGTCACGCCTGCGCCCTGGGCTTTATCCCAGGCCGCGTCGGCGCCGATCTTGCTGATGTGCCACTCGCTGCCCAGGTACGGGTCATTGGTGGTGGTGGTCGGTTCAACGCGCTTGTCCAGCTCGGCGTATTTGAAGTTAGGGTCGTTTTTCAGGGCATCGACAACCTGCTGCTCGGAGCCGGCAGCAGTGTCAACCAGGTGCAGATTGCTCTGACCCAGCTTGCGCTTCTTGCCGCCGCCGTGGGTCTTCAACACTTTATCGAAATTTTCGTCGGTCAAGCCGGCACGTGGTTCAACCAGGATGCGGCCGCGGGCGAATTGTTCCGCGGCCGGTTTGTCGGCGCGGGCAGCAGGCGCCATTGCGAGGAGCGCGGCGGCAACTGCGAATACGGTGAGGGAAGTATTGGAGAGGCGGGCTGCGGTGGAGCGGTTCTTCATAGATGGAAGTCCAGTTTTCAAAGTTTCAGAAAAGCGGACTGCCAACTGGTCTCGTGACCAGTGCGAAGAAGACAGCACTCGGCTCAGCCGAAGAGCTGTATCTGGCAGTCCTGCCGTCATAGAGATTTAAAAAATCCCTTTAGACCGTAGACTTTGCGACCCATGCTTTCGCGTGGTGTGCCTTTGTCAGATTTCTGCGTCAGATCTTAATTGACGAATTGCGGGTAAGCAATCGCTATCTTTAATTAAGTTTTCTGTTGTTGCACATTAGTCTGAACACTATGCAAAGTTGGTTTGCGTAATTTTAACTGATCGAAAGATTGAACGTATACAATGACTTACGTCAATTATGCGCAGCAACTATTCTGATGCAAGTGACAATAATAATATATAGTACAGATAAATAAAAACCGGGCAATAAGCCCGGCTTTTAATATTATTAATTACTGTTGATTTAGCGGCTGGTAACTTGCACCTGGGTATTGGTGGTATTGCCCGCTTTATCCTTGGCGACGGCTTGGATCACGTGATTGCCGGCAGTGGCTTTCTTGGCGTTCCAGCTGTAAGACATGCTTGCGCCGCTGCCGCTGGCCTTCAATGCGCCGTCGATATACAGAGACATCGAGATGCCGGCCGCGCCGCTGTTGTCCGAAGAGCTCAGGGTAATGTTGACGTTGCCGGTCACGGTGCCGCCGTTGGTCGGATTGGTGATGGCCAGGGCCGGAGCGGTGGTGTCAGCAACCGGCGGGGTCACGCTGTTCGACACGTTGACCGAAACCGGGGTGGAGGAAGCCACATTGCCTGCGGCATCATAAGCGACAGCAACCAGGGTGTTCATACCGTTTGCGGCGCCAGTCGAGTTCCAGGAGAAGCTGAACGGGCCGGCGGTATCCGAGGCGACCACAGTGTTGTTGACTTTGAGATCGACACGGGCCACACCAACATTGTCGGCCGCGTTGACGCTGACGATCACGCTGCCGGAAACGGTGCCGTTAGCGGAAGGCGAGGTGATTGCCACGGTCGGAGCAGTAGTGTCGGGTGCCGGGGCGCTAGATGCGGCCGCAGCGACAGCCGCCGCGGCGTTCACGCGGCCGTAACCGAAGTAAGGATCTTTGCCGGCCGCGCCCAGATCGGTTGCGGTAGAGTACAGCAGGCTTTCCACCTTGCTGTTGCTCAGGGTCGGGTTGGCCGACATCATCAGTGCTGCCACGGCAGCTGCGATCGGGGCCGAGAACGAGGTGCCGTTCACGGCGCCGTAGGCACCGCCTTGGGCGGTGGTGTAGATGCCGGAGCCTGGCGCGGACAGATTAACGTAAGCGCCGAAGCTGGAGAAGCTGGCCAGAGCGTCATTGCTGTCGGTGGCAGACACGGCGATCATGGAATCGGTCGGGGTGTAGCCATCATCCTTGGCGTAGTTGCCGGCGGAGACGAACACCAGGCCGCCCTTGCTCTTCATGTAGTTCGACGCGCTGATGATGGCCGAGCTGGTTGGCAGAGCAGCGTAGCTGACGTTGGCGATACGGGCGCCGTGGTCGGCCGCCCAGGTGATGCCGCTGGCGATGGTCGAGAAGTAAGCGTAGCAGCCGTAGGTCGGGTCAACGTAAGCGATACGGACCGGCATGATCTTGGCTTGGCCCGCAACGCCAGCAACGCCGGCGCCGTTGTTGGAGGTCGCAGCCGCTGCGCCGGCGACCTTGGTGCCGTGGCCGCAGACGTCGGCGGTGTTGGTGTTGTTGTCGTAGATGTTGTAACCGGCAACCATATTGGCAGCCAGGTCAGGGACGGCGTCCACGCCGGAATCCAGGATGGCGATGGTCACGCCGGCACCCTGGGTAGTGTCCCAGGCGGTGTCAGCGCCGATTTTGCTGATGTGCCATTCGCTGCCCAGGTAGGGGTCGTTAGTGGTCGCGGTAACAGGCACGCGCTGATCCAGTTCAGCGAACTTCAGGCTTGGGTGCTTTTTCAGCAGTGCCACGACGGCTTTTTCGGAGGCATTGGCCGGCAGGTCAACGATGTGCAGGTTGCTCTGGCCCAGCTTGCGCGCTTTACCGCCATGAACTTTCAGAATGTTGGCGAACTCGTCGGCGGTGAGGCCGGCGCGCGGTTCAACGATAATGCGGCCACGGGCATAATCCTGGGCGTTGTCGTTGGCAGCGAAGGCAGGGGCGGCGAAGCCAGCCAGGGCGGCAGCGATAGCAGCGGAGGTGATGGAGGTGGCGAAGAATTTCATTTTGGCGAGTCCTGTATTTTCAAAGTTCTGAAAAGTAGGACTGCCGCCTGTCCCGAGGGACAGGTTGGAGACGCCACGCAAGGGGCAAAATCACCCATCGAGTGTGTACGATGTACTTAGTCTGGCAGTCCTGCCGTCATAGAGCCGAAGCTCCTTAGACCGATGACTTTGCGTCCCAGGCTTTCGCCTGGTTTGCCCTTGTCAGCTAGTTGCTGGATGGAATCTTAGGTTACTTAATGCCGCATGGCAAGAGGTTTTTAAAACTTTTAGTCGCTGTTGCGGATTAGTCTGAGTATTAAGAAAACTAACTTGCAAGTATTATAGTTACTCTCAGAAAAGTCTTTGAAATCAAAGGTTTAAGAAACAATTAATGTTATTTGCCAAATGGCAACACATATTACTAATTATCAATCAAAGTAAAGAAATAATACGACCGTGCACTTTTGCGGTATAGTTACCTGTCCTCACCATGGAGAAAGAAGAGACATGAGCGCAGAATACGCAGTCAATGGAACGGTCGCCGTCATCACGCTGAGCAATCCGCCCGTCAATGGCCTGGGCCATGCGACCCGGACGGCAGCCGTCGAAGGCGTCCGCCGCGCGCTGGACGACAGCGCGGTGAAGGTCATCGTCATCACCGGCGCCGGCAAGGCCTTCTCGGGTGGCGCCGACATCAAGGAATTCAATTCCCCGAAAGCACTGCAGGAACCGACCCTGCATTCGCTGATCCGCGTGGTGGAAGAGTCGACCAAGCCGATCGTGGCTGCGATCCACACGGTCTGCATGGGCGGAGGTCTGGAGCTGGCGCTGGGTTGCAATTACCGGGTGGCGCTGCCCGGCGCTCAGATCGCCTTGCCGGAAGTGAAACTGGGGCTGCTGCCGGGCGCAGGCGRCACGCAGCGTCTGCCGCGCGTGCTGGGTCTGGAAACCGCGCTGAATATGATTGTCTCCGGCACCCCGGCGCTGTCCGAAAAGCTGGCCGGCACCGCACTGTTCGACGAGGTGTTCCCGGCCGGGACCGATCTGCTGCCGGCTGCCGTGACCTTCGCCCAGAAAATTGCCGATGCGCGTCCGCTGCCGAAAGTGCGCGACCGCAAAGTGGATTATCCGAATCACGAAGCCTTCCTGCAATTCAGCCGCAATACGGTGAAAGCCGTTGCCGGCCCATTCCCGGCACCGCTGGAATGCGTGGAAACCGTGGCTGCCTCCGTGACCCGCAAATTCGAGGACGGTCTGAAGTTTGAACGCGAGCGATTCCTGCATCTGATCCAGACGCCGGAGTCGAAATCCCTGCGTCATGCCTTCATGGCCGAACGCCAGGCCAGCAAGGTGCCGGATGTGCCGCCGGATACACCGGCGCGCGAAATCAGGAAGGCCGCCGTGATCGGCGCCGGCACCATGGGCGGCGGCATTGCAATGAATTTTGCAAATGCCGGTATTCCCGTCCTGCTGCTGGAGACCAAACAGGAAGCGCTGGACAAGGGCATCGCCACCATCCGCAAGAATTACGAAAACACCCTGAAGAAGGGTAAGCTGACTCAGGACAAGTTCGACCAGCGCACCGCCCTGATTACCGGCACCCTGGATTACGCGGCGATTGCCGACGCGGACATCGTTATCGAAGCCGTGTTCGAAGACATGGGCGTGAAGGAAACCGTATTCCGCAAGCTGGACGATGTCATGAAGCAGGGCGCGATCCTGGCCTCGAACACGTCCACGCTGGACCTGGACAAGATCGCCGCCTTCACCAAGCGCCCGCAGGACGTGATTGGCCTGCATTTCTTCAGCCCGGCCAACGTGATGAAGCTGCTGGAAATCGTGCGCGGCAAGGCCACCGGCAAGGACGTGCTGGCAACGGCGCTGGCGCTGTCCAAGAAGCTGAAGAAGACCGGCGTTGTGTCCGGCGTGTGCGATGGCTTTATTGGCAACCGCATGATCGAACAATATTTCCGTCAAGCGGGCTTCCTGTTGGAAGAAGGCGCGTCGCCTGAGCAGGTGGACCGGGCTATCGAAAAATTCGGCTTCCCGATGGGGCCTTTCCGCATGAGCGACCTAGCCGGCAATGATATCGGCTGGTACATCCGCAAGCGCCGTTACGTGGAAAAGCCGGAAATCGCCTATTCGAAAACCGCCGACTTGCTGTGCGAAATGGGGCGCTTCGGCCAGAAGACCAGCGCCGGCTGGTACGACTACAAGGAAGGCGACCGTAAGGCCTATCCGAGTGACGTCGTGAACGCCATGATCGTGCAGCACTCGGCGGATATCGGCGTCGAGCGCCGCAAGATCAGCGATCAGGAAATCGTGGAACGCCTGGTGTATTCGCTGGTGAACGAGGGCGCGCTGATTGTGGAAGAGGGCATTGCACTGCGCGCCTCGGATATCGACATGGTCTACCTGACCGGCTACGGCTTCCCGCTGTACCGCGGCGGTCCGATGTTCTATGCCGATACCGTGGGCTTGCCGAATGTGCTGGGCACCATCGAGCGCCTGTCCAAGGGCCGCCACGGCGAAGCCTGGAAACCGGCGCCGCTGTTGGTCAAGCTGGCCGCTGAAGGCAAGGGCCTCAACGGCTGATCAGCCGATTCGCTTGCGCATGCGGGACAGCGGAACTGAAACGCCGTCCGGCAGCGCAAGCGCGAAATCTTCCACCACCTCAAAGCCACAGGCCCGGTACAGCGGTACGCCGGGCATGGTGGCTGCCAACTCCATCACCTGAAACCCTGCTGCTGCGGCCTCCGATTCGCAGTGCTCCATCAGGCGCCGCCCCAGTCCCTGGCGCGGTACGGCCGGATCGACAAAGAAGGCGCGAATGCGCGCCGGCTGCGTGGCCGGATCAAGCAGGGGATCTGCGCCAGTCTTGGTGCGGTCGGCGCCAAACAGCGTGGCGCGCTTGCTCCAGCCGCCGCAGGCCAGCAACTCGCCATCGCGCTCAATCACGAAGTAGGTGCCATCGTCCACCAGTTGGGTATCSACGCCGAACACGTGGCGGGTAACTGCCTGCGCTTGTTCCGGCGAATAGAAACCCCGGCTTAGCTCGATGCCGGAGCGCCGGATCAGCGCTTCCATGCTCGGAATATCATCGTGGCGGGCAGGCCGCAGGTGGGCTGGATTTGTCATGCGGCGATGGTATCATGGGCTTATCCATGGAGGGGCCATGCGCAAGTTCGCTGCCATTCTGGTTTTCATATGCTGCCTTCCCGCAGCGGGCGCGCGAGAACTGCTGGTGATCGGCGCACATTTTGAACGGGTGTATGAACAGGGACAGGAAGGCGATATCGTCGGCCTCGGACCCGAGATCGTGCGCATCGTCGCCGAACGTATGGGCCACAAAGCCCGCTTCGAAATCTACCCCTGGGCGCGTGCCCAGGCCATGCTGGTGCAGGGCAAGGCCGACATTCTGGTCGGTCCTTACAAAACGTTCGAGCGCCAGAAGCTCATGTTGTTCTCGCATTTGCCCTTCTATCAGGACCAGATGGTGTTCTACGCGCGCACCGGATCGGGCATCGAGTGGAACGGCGATTTCGGTGAGCTGTCGGAGCGGCGCGTGGTCGTGCTGAACGGCTGGGCCTATGGTCCGGCCTTTGACGCGGCACGCCCTCAGCTGCGTCTGAGCGTGGCGAACAGCGTGGAGAGCGGCTTGAAGATGGTGGCGCATCAGCATGTGCACCTGTTTGCCAGCAATCGCCGCAACACCGAGCCGGTACTGGGAAGAATCGGGCTGGCCGGGCAGATCACCATGCTGCCGCATGTGATCGAGGTGCAGGACGGTTATTTCGCCTTTCAACGCAATGCATCAGGCGAGGCGCTGCGCAAGGCCTTCGATGGGGAATTCCAGAAACTCGTGGACGCCGGCGAGCTGAGACGGCTCGGCCAGCGCCACGAAGTCAACGTGCCTTAACGGGGCGGCGGCGTCAGCACCGTCGGCAAGGCTTTCGGCAAGGTCCCTGGATAATTGCGGCTGAAATGCAGGCCGCGGCTTTCGCGGCGCTGCAGCGCGCTGTTGACGATCATCGACGCCACTTCCACCAGATTGCGCAGCTCCAGCAAGTCCGGCGTGATGCGGAAGTGGGCGTAGTATTCGTCGATTTCTTCCTTCAGCAGCGCAATGCGGTGCTGGGCGCGTTCCAGGCGCTTGGTGGTGCGCACGATGCCCACATAATTCCACATGAAGCGGCGCAGCTCATCCCAGTTATGGGCGATGACCACTTCTTCGTCCGCATCGGTCACGCGGCTTTCATCCCAATCCGGCAGGAATGGCGCGCCTTCCTTCGGCGTGGACATGATGTCCTGGGCGCAGGCACGGCCGATTACCACGCATTCCAGCAGCGAGTTAGATGCCAGGCGGTTGGCGCCGTGCAGGCCGGTGCAGGCGGTTTCGCCCACTGCGTACAGGCCTGCCAGATCAGTGCGGCCCGCCATATCGGTCACCACGCCGCCGCAGGTGTAGTGGGCAGCGGGCACGATAGGAATCGGTTCCTTGGTGATGTCGATGCCCAGTTCCAAGCAGCGTGCGTAGATGGTCGGGAAGTGCTCGATCAGGAATTCGGCCGGCTTGTGGCTGATGTCCAGGTGCACGTAGTCCAGGCCGCGCTTCTTGATTTCGAAGTCGATGGCGCGCGCCACCACGTCGCGCGGAGCCAGTTCGGCGCGGTCGTCGTGGGCCAGCATGAAGCGCTGGCCGGCTGCGGCGCCGGCTTCGGGCGGCAGTTTCAGCAGACCGCCTTCACCGCGGATCGCTTCCGTGATCAGGAAGGACTTGGCGTAAGGGTGATACAGGCAGGTCGGGTGGAACTGGATGAATTCCATATTCGCCACGCGGCAGCCTGCGCGCCAGGCCATGGCGATGCCGTCGCCGCTGGCCGTATCGGGATTGGTGGTGTACAGATAAACCTTGCCCGCACCGCCGGTGGCCATGATGGTGTGTTCGGCTGCGAAGGTGTGGACCTGGCCGGTTTTCACGTCCTGCACGTACAGGCCGTGGCAGCGCGGCTGGCTGTTTTGCGGACGCGGGCTGATTTTGTCCGACGTAATCAGGTCAATCGCACAATGGTGCTCGAAC
>NZ_JBFRDW010000218.1:0-8638 GCF_052113985.1 Pseudoduganella sp. RAF53_2
GGGCATAGTCGTTACGCTTGGCCTGTACACGCCTTTTGCCAAGGTCCGCGCGCTGAAATATCGCCTGGAGTCGATGTACCTGGACGTCAACGGTAGTCTGGACGACTTCGTGGCAGGCGAGCATGCGAATGTCGGCGCGGCTGGCGAAGGCATGGCCGACTTCATGGACTTCGACCTGTCGCTGTGATGCTGGCAGGACGCTATTACGACGGCCGGACTTCGCGCGCGCACCGCGTGCGGTTGTCGGTGCAGGACGGCACCGCCGTGCTGGAAGGGGAGGCGGAACGCGCCTGCCCGCTGGATGCGCTGCGCGTGTCCGAGCGCAGCATCCATGCCGCGCGCAAGGTCACCTTTCCCGATGGCGCCACCTTCGAACCGGAAGATCTGAACGCGTTTAATCTGCTGCTGGCTCAGACCGGCTATCAGGATAGTGTCGTTGTCACCGCCCAGCGCAGCTGGCGTGTGGTCGTTGGCTGCATGGCCGCGATCGTTGCCGTCCTGGCGCTTGCTTATCTTTATGTGTTGCCGGTCGTGGCGGACCAAGTAGCACAGGCGCTGCCGCCATCGGTTGAACATCAGCTGGGACAGGGCGTATTGGCAATGTTCGACCGCCGCGCACTGGCGCCGAGCAGGCTGCCGCTGGAACGTCAGCTGCGCATCGCCAACGCGTTCGCCAGCCTGCACGCGCCGCACGAAGGCGCACCGCCGTATCGCCTGCTGTTCCGCAAAAGCCATATCGGCCCGAACGCGTTTGCCCTGCCTTCAGGCGATATCGTGATGACGGACGAACTGGTCGAGCTGCTGCCGGATGATGGCGCAGTCATGGCGGTGCTGGCCCACGAACTGGGCCATTTGCACCGGCGCCACATGACGCGCCGCCTGATTCAGGGTTCCGCCGTGGCCGCCGCCAGCACGCTGCTGTTCGGCGACGTCAACGCGGTCGTCTCCGGCCTGCCCGCGCTGGCGCTGGACCTGCACTATTCACGCGATGCCGAAACCGAAGCGGATGATTATGCGGCGGATATGTTGGTCGACAACGGCATTTCCCTGTCCAGCCTGGAGCAGGTTTTCACCGTGCTCGAAAAGCTGGACAAGGATTCCGTTTCCTACCTCTCCACCCACCCCGTCAGCAGCGAGCGCCTGGCCCGGCTGCACGCTCGCAGGAACAATTAATGCGGAAGCACTACCTCCAGCAAGCCTTCTCCTCAGATAACGGCAATGGCGAATTGGCCATACGGCACGACCTGGAGTGGCATGCGCAGAGTGCCCGGCAAGGGCCTCAGTTTCTCCATGCCTTTGCTGGAGTCGTCAGCAATTTTCCAATGAGGCCATAGAAGTCGTAGATGGGAGTTCTGACACCGCGTACGGCATGCGTGTTGCCGTCCGGCGCAGCGTCAATGTCAGCCGGCGGGGCGGTAATTGTAGTGGTGACGCTGGCAGCGGTAGCTCTCCCCATGATGTTTTTTTGCCATCGGCGTCCATGATGTACCGGTTGCCTTGGTCGTTCATGTGGTGGGCAGCCCGCGATTATGGGGACCTTTCCATCAGGTGTGACTTTATAAACGGCTGAGCCAGTGAAGGGCTCAACGTTTCCCCATTCTGAACGCCGGCAATAAAAGATGCCTTGCTGATTGACGACTATGTTATTAGGCGTCCCAATATTGTCGGTCGAGCCGATGGTCGTAACCTGGCTTGCAAGCGGGATGCGCAACAATGTGCCGTGCAGCTGAGCCCCGCCCGGATATGGCAAGAACTCCCTCCCTTGTAATCGGTTACTTAAATGTTCCCATCCAAATCGGCTGCAATAGCAGTCAGGTAGGGAAAACGTGCTTCATTGTTGCCATCCCCGCCGCAAGCGGCATGTGACAAAGTGAAGCCATATGCTAAATAGCACCATCTAATCATAGAAGCTTATTGGCGAAAAATTCCTAGTCTTCCTGATTGAGGCGCGCATTGCGTCACGCATTGTTCACGTGCGAAGGACTTATTGCATGAAAGCTAAAATAAACCGTATGATGGGCGCGCGGTCAGCAGGCTAACAATTTAAGAGGAGACCAGGGATGAATCTGAAAAGCATCGTGAAGTCGCTGGCGCTGGCTGCGCTGGTTGCAGCAGGTAGCGCGCAGGCGCAGGACGTGGTTCGGCTGGGCAACCTGAAATTCGCGCACTACGGCGCGGTGTCGTATATCAAGGAGATTGCACCGAAGTGCGGCATCAAGGTGGAAGAGCACGTCTTCGCCAAAGGTTTGGATGTGATGCAGGCCATCATCGCCGGTGAGCTGGACGTGGGTGCGACCGCATCCGAAGCGGCGATTTCCGGCCGTGCCGGCGGCGCGCCGATCTATGTAGTGGCGGGCTTCGCGAAAGGCGGCGCGCGCCTGGTGGGCCGTGCGGACCTCAAACTGAAATCGGTCAAGGACTTGAAGGGCAAGAAGGTTGGCGTCACGCGAGGCGGTATCCAGGAAGTGCTGCTGCTGGCCGAATTGCAGCAAGCCGGCCTGACAGTTTCCGAGCAGCCGGGCAAGGATGTGCAACTGGTCTTTCTCGCCTATGCGGATCTGAACCAGGCCATGATCGGCAAGAACATCGATGCCATGATGAACTCCGAACCGCAATCGTCCCAGGCGATCAATAAGGGATTCGGCAACGAAATCGTCAAGCCGTACGACACGCCGATCGGCGAGCCGGTGCGGACCATGGTGATGACGGAGAAGTTCTATAAAGAGCGCCGTCCCGTGGCCGAGAAATTCATGCGCTGCTTCGTCGAAGCCACCAAGACCTTCATTGACAATCCCGCCACCGCCGAGAAATTCGTGCGCGAGGTGGTGTTCAAGGGCCAGCTGACCAGCGGCGATTTCCAGGACGCGATCGGCAATTCGCCGTATTCCTACGACATCACGCCCGAGCATATCCAGACCACGACCGACGTCATGGTGAAGACCGGCGTAGGCAAGATGAGCAAGCCGCCAGTGGCCAAGGACTGGGTCAAGACCGACCTGCTGGATCAGGCCAAGAAGAGCCTCGGCGTCAAATAAGGAGGCATCRTGGCGATAGCGGGATGGCGTCAACTGGGCGTCGGCCTGATTGTGCCGGCGGTGGTGATCGCGGCTTGGCAGCTGGTGTCCTCGCAGGGCTGGGTCAATCCACAGATTCTGCCGTCGCCGCTGGCCGTGGTGCAGAAGTGGATCGAATACGCGCTGCCGCCGCAGCCGCACACGGAAGGCAGCTGGCTGGCCTGGGCGTTTTCGGGTGAGCTGATTCATGACGCCATCGGTAGTCTGTATCGCGTGATTGTCGGCTTCCTGATCGGCGCCGGGCTGGCGTTGCCGGTAGGGCTGATGATGGGGGCCAGCGATCGCGTGTACGACTGGCTAAATCCGTTGGTGCAACTGCTGCGGCCGATTCCGCCGATTGCCTATATTCCGCTGTCGATTCTGTGGTTCGGGCTTGGCAATCCACCGGCCGTGTTCCTGATTTCGCTGGGCGCCTTCTTCCCGGTGCTGATGAATACCATTGCGGGCGTGCGCCAGGTGGACGGCATCTATATCCGCGCGGCGCGCAACCTGGGCGCGTCCGGAAGCACCATGTTCCTGCGGGTGATTTTGCCGGCGGCTGTGCCTTATATCTTGTCGGGCGTGCGGATCGGCATCGGTACGGCCTTCATCGTGGTGATCGTGTCGGAGATGATCGCGGTGAACAATGGGCTGGGCTTCCGCATCCTTGAGGCGCGCGAATATTTTTGGTYGGACAAGATCATCGCGGGCATGATCTCTATCGGGCTGATTGGCCTGGCGATCGATGTGGGCGTGAACCGTCTGAATAACTACCTGCTGCGCTGGCATCGCGGCCTGGAGAACTAATCCATGAGCGACGCRCATATCGTGATTGATCATGTCAGCAAGGTGTTCGGCGAAAGCGTCGTGGCGCTGAAGGACATCACTCTGGAAATCCCGCATGGGCAGTTCGTCTGCCTGCTGGGGCCATCGGGCTGCGGCAAGTCGACCTTGCTGAACGCGATTGCCGGATTCGCGCTGCCGTCGAAGGGCACGATCACTGCCGGCGTCGCGCAGGTGACCGAGCCGGGGCCGGAGCGCGGCATGGTGTTCCAGGAATACGCGCTGTTCCCCTGGATGACGGTGGAGGACAACGTCGCTTTCGGGCTGGAGATCAAGGGCACGCCGAAGGCCGAGATCACAGCGACGGTGGACAAGCTGTTGAAGATGCTGTCCTTGCAAGATTTCCGCAGCCGCTTCCCGAAAGACCTGTCGGGCGGCATGCGGCAGCGCGTGGCGATCGCGCGCGTGCTGGCGCTGGACTCGCCGATCATGCTGATGGACGAGCCTTTCGGCGCGCTGGATGCGCTGACCCGGCGCAATCTGCAGGACGAGCTGCTGCGCATCTGGTCGGAGCTTAAGAAAACCATCATCTTCGTCACGCACAGTATTGAAGAAGCGATTTACCTGGCCGACCGGATCATTGTGATGACCTACCGTCCGGGCACGGTCAAGCGCGACATGCTGGTCGAGTTGCCGCGCGAGCGCGACCCATCCGCCCCCGAATTCAACGCCTTGAAGCGCGAGCTCGGCCAACTGGTCATGGAAGAACAACAACGCCACCACAATGAAGAGCTCCGGCTCGCGGCGGTGGATTAGCCAGTCGTGGCTGGGGTGTTAAACTAAGCGAATGCAGACTTACTTTCTGATCGCAGCAACGCTGCTTTATCTTGTTTGTGCCTTCCTCCCATCCCGCAAGGCCGTTCCTGTCGCTGCGCTGACCGCGGGCGCCTGGCTGCTGCACGGCGCTGCGCTGTGGATTAATGTGATGGTGCCGGGTTCGCTGCGCATCGGTTTTGCGGCCATGCTGTCGTCGGCCCTGTGGATTTCAGTGGCCGCGTATTGGCTGGAGAACCAGAATTATCCGCTGGAGGGATTGCGCCGCATCGTGATGCCGGTCGCCGCCGCGACCACCGTGCTGCAGGCCATTTTCCCGGGCAATCTGTTGCCTGTAGATGGCCGCACTGCGGTGCTGGGCTGGCATATCGCCATTGCCACGCTGGCCTACGCCACCCTGACCATCGCTGCTTTCCATGCCGTGCTGATGGCGCTGCAAGAGTCCCGCCTGCATTCGAACAGCGACCGCACGACTTTCCTGTCCACCGCGCTGGATCAGTTGCCGGCGCTGCTGACCATGGAGAAGCTGCTGTTCCGCCTGATCGCCTTCGGCTTCACTCTGCTTAGCCTGACTGTCCTGTCAGGCATCGTCTTCTCCGAGGAGCTGTTCGGACGCGCGCTGAAGTGGGATCATAAGTCCGTCTTTACTCTGCTGTCCTGGATGCTGTTCGCGTCCTTGCTGGCCGGCCGCCACTTCCGCGGCTGGCGCGGCCGCACGGCCCTGACCTTTACGCTGGCCGGCTTCGCGACGCTGCTGCTGGCCTATGTCGGCAGCCGTTTTGTACTGGAAGTGGTTTTACATCGAGGTATTGCATGACACGTATTCTGTTCTGGCTGGCGCTGGTATTTCTGGTGATGGGCGCCATCCGCACCAAGCTGCGCAACGCGAGCGGCAATCAGCAGCCATCGCCGCGCCAGCCAAGCGCACCGCCGCGCCAGGCTGACGCCGAAGCCATGCTGCGCTGCGCCCATTGCGGCGTGCATTACCCCGCGTCGGAAAACGTGCTGTATAAAGGCCAGGATTTCTGCAGCCTGGCCCACGCCCAACTGGCCGCGAACTAAGTTGCTGGCGCGCCTGAATTCCCTGTCGGCCGAATCCCGCGAGACATTCTGGCGCTCGCTGCAGACCCTGAACGGCACGCGCGCCGTGATTGCGCTGGTGCTGCTGGCTTATATGAGCCTGGGCGCAGCGACAGTCTCTCAGCAGCGTGTCGAGCTGTGTACGGCTTATGTGYTGGCTGCGCTGGGCTTCGTGCTTGCGGCCAGTTACTGGCGCCAGCGCTTCATGCTGCAGCTGGTCTGCCAGCTGGCCTGCGATATCGGCGTCATCTCGCTGCTGTACCTGGACGATGGCGGCATGCGCAGCACCCTGGCGATCCTCTATCTGTTCCCGCTGGCCGGCTGTGCGATTCTGGCGCCGCTGCTGGTGGCCTTGTTCTTTGCTTCGATTGCGACCCTGTTCCTGTTGGCCGAGGCGATGTACCGGGTCATGCTGCAAAACGGCGAGCATGTGCTACTGGTGCAGGCGGGCTTGTACGGTGCGGCCGGTTTCGCGGCGGTGACGGTGATCAATCGCATGGCCGCCCGCCTGATCGGGCAGGAAGAACTGGCCGTGCAGCGCGGCGTGGAGATCGGCGTGCAGCAGGCCATCAACCGCCTGGTGCTGTCGCAGTCCGGCGACGGGATTCTGGTGGTGGGCGGCGATGGCGCTATTCATATGAGTAATCCCGCTGTCCAGAAGATGCTGGGCACCGTGGCGGTGCGGCACGGCAGCCGCTTGAGCGATACGCCGGCGCTGCAACCCATCGTGCAGGCTTACGCGGACTGGCGCGGACATCCGGAACAGGCCTTCGCCTTCGTCACCATCAAACCATTCGACGAGCCCATCGCGCAGGAAATGACGGCTGCCTGGAGCGCGCGCCGCGACGTGGCCTCTCACCTGAAAGTGCGCTTCTCGGCCGCCGATACCTCAGGCCTTGGCGTTGAGCGCAACGTGATCTTCCTCGAAGATGTGACCGAGATCGAGGAAAAGGCCCAGCAGCTGAAACTCGCTTCCATGGGACGCCTGACCGCCAGCATCGCGCACGAGGTGCGCAATCCGCTGTCGGCCATCGGCCACGCCAATTCGCTGCTGGAAGAGGACTTGCAGGCGCCCGTCCACAAGCGCCTGCTGAAGATCGTTAGCGACAATGTGGCGCGCGTGAACCGGATGGTGGAGGATATCCTGCAGCTGTCGCGCAAGGCCCAGGTCCATCACGATCCGCTGGAGTTGAGCCATTTCCTGTCCGAGCTGAAAGCCGAATTCGACGAAACCCACAAGCTGGATAGCGGCATCGTCTGCCTGGGCGGCATGCGCAAGCTGTTCGTGCGTTTCGATCCGCTGCACCTGCGCGAGGTGCTGATCAACCTTCTGAACAATGCCGTGCGCTATGCCAGCGGCACGCCGGGCAGCATGAAGGTGTTCATCGTTCACTTCAAGGGGCGCCCGCTGGAGCTGCATGTGCAGGACGACGGCCCCGGCATTTCGCCCGAGGTGCGGGCTCACCTGTTCGAGCCGTTTTACACCACATCCAGCAAGGGCACCGGCCTGGGACTATATCTGGCGCGCGAATTGTGCTTGAATAACGAGGCCATGCTGGACTACGAGTACCGCTTCGATTCCGACATGACAGCCGGCGTCCGCAAGTCGAGCGGGCGTTTCGTGATTACCTTCGCGCGGCCAGCCGCGCAAGCCAACAAGTAGAAAGAATTGCATGAGTTCTCCACGTGTCCTGGTCGTCGATGACGAAGCCGACCTGCGCGAACTGCTGGAAATTACGCTGCTGAAAATGGGGCTGGACGTGGACAGCTCCGAAACCCTGGCGGAAGCGCGCCGCCTGTATGCGGAGCGCGAGTATTCGCTCGTCCTGACCGATATGCGTCTGCCCGATGGCCTTGGCCTGGACCTGGTGCGCGATGTGACGGCAAGCGGCAAGAACATCCCGATCGCGGTGGTCACGGCATTCGGCAGCGCGGAAAACGCGGTGGTCGCGCTGAAAGCGGGCGCCTTCGATTACGTGAGCAAGCCGGTGCAACTGGACCAGCTACGCGTGATGGTGCAGTCGGCGCTGAAGCTGAACGAGCCGGATACCGCGACGGYGGACCACAAACCAGCGGCCAGCCGCCTGCGCGGCAACTCGGCCGCCATCCAGGCCCTGCGCGCACAGATCGGCCGCCTGGCCCGTTCGATGGCGCCGATCGCGATCAACGGCGAGTCGGGTAGCGGCAAGGAGCTGGCGGCACGCGAAATCCACGCCCAGAGTTCGCGCGCGGACAAGCCTTTTATTGCCGTGAACTGCGGCGCGATCCCGGAAGCGTTGATGGAGGCGGAATTCTTCGGCTACCGCAAGGGCGCCTTCACCGGCGCGGCGGACGAGCGCGATGGCTTCTTCCAGGCCGCGAATGGCGGCACCCTGATGCTGGACGAGGTGGCGGACCTGCCGCTGGCCATGCAGGTCAAGCTCCTGCGCGCCATCCAGGAGCGCCGCGTGCGCAAGATCGGCGCGACGTCGGAGGAGCCGGTCGATGTGCGCATCATCAGTGCCACCCACAAGAATCTGGAAAAGCTGGTGGAGGAGGGCCTGTTCCGGCAGGACTTGTTCTACCGCCTGAACGTGATCGAGCTGCGCCTGGCGCCCCTGCGCGAGCGGCTCGACGACCTGGAAGAGCTGACCCAGGCCATCCTCGGCCGCCTCGGCACGTTCGAACACAAGGTCACCATGGGACCGGGCGTGCTGGACGCGTTGCGCGCCTATGCCTTCCCCGGCAATGTGCGCGAGCTGGAAAATATTCTGGAACGCGCGCTGGCGTTTTCCAATGATGGCGTGATTGCGGTGGAGGATCTGGCGCTCAAGGGCGGAAGCACGGCCGGCCTGGCCGCCGCGCCGCAGCCCGTCGCGGCGCCGCAGCCGGCCGCCATACCGGTGCCG
>NZ_JBFRDW010000219.1:0-8632 GCF_052113985.1 Pseudoduganella sp. RAF53_2
CCCGCGACATCGCCCACCACCTGCTGCAAGAGCCCACCCCCGAAAACACCGCCACCGTCGAAGCCCACCTCGAACGCTGGCTCGGCGGCCGCGAGGAATTCCTGAAGGTCTGACGCGCCTACTCGGCGAAGGCTTCTTGCAGTGCCTGTAGTGTGGCGGCCAGTGTGGTTCTGGAGACGGCCCCCAATCTGCTGACGAGGCGCGATTTATCAACGGTACGTAGCTGGTCCAGCAAAATCAGCCCCTTCTTGCCGCTGTGCGTTACATCGATGCGGAATGGCGCCGGACGGCTCGCGGTCGTCATGGGCGCCACGATCACGGTACGCAAATACTCATGCATTTCGGGCRGCGATACGACCACGCAAGGACGAGATTTCTGAATTTCGCTCCCGACTGTCGGATCAAGATTGACGAGCCAGATCTCTCCGCGCTTCACCATACCAGCCCTTCATCGCCTTCGTTGGCGAACTCTGGAAGGACCAGCGCATCATCTTCAGCCTCCGCAATTGCTTTGCTGGCCTCAGCCCAGCCCTTGCGAACAGGTTTGGCTGGCGGCCGAATCACCAGCGCGCCGTCCACCACGGTAATTTCCGCTTCATCGACCAAACCCACTTCGGCGAGCAGGGTTGACGGAATGATCATCCCTTTCGAATTTCCAATTCGGCGAATTGTTGTGCGCATAACTGCCTCCAAACGTTATAACCATGTTATACCATGCGAACAGTCTTGCGTGACGCCGGGCGGTGTGCGACACTCACCCGCTCATGAAAAAATTTACCAAAATCATCACTTCTGTCGCATTGGCAGCGTGTTTCCTCCCGGCCGTAGCTGCCGAGCAGGAAACGCCGGCGGCTGCGCCTGTGGTGGCTCAGGCTCCCGCAGCCGTGCCAGTGCCGGCTCTTGCCCCGACGCCAGTGCAGGCCAAGGAGGAAAAGCCCGGCTTTTTCGCCAAGTGGGTGATGCCGCTGAAGAATATCCGCGTGAGCAGCTTCTTCGGCGCCCTGCGCGGCCATCGCGCGCACGGTGGTGTAGATTTTTCCACGCCGGTGGGCACGCCAGTGATGGCAACCCAGGGCGGCGTGGTCGTCGCCTCGACCAATCGTTATGAAGGTGATAAGAAATACGGTGAGGTTGTTGTAATTGAGCATCTGAATGGTCTGCGTTCGCTGTACGCGCACCTGACCAAGCGCTCCGTGAACGTCGGCGACGAAGTAGCCGCCGGCGAACCGATCGGCCTGTCCGGCTCGACCGGACACTCCACCGGTCCGCACCTGCACCTGGAAGCCTTCAAGGACGGTCAGCGCATCGACCCGAAAAACCTGCTGGCCAACCTGGAAGACGGCGCCCTCACCTCCGCCGTGAACGCCAAACAGTTCACCGGCCCGGAAATGACCTTTACCGCGCCGAAGACCAGCACTGCCGGCTACAAGCGCGCCAAATCTTCATCTGAACACCATCACGCTGCATCTTCGTCCTCCAAACGCAGCAAGTCCGCGTCCTCGCACAAATCCAGCCGCTCCAAGAAACACGCCTGATCTGGCGTCAGAAGCAGAGGTAAATGCGGTTGGCCAGATCGAGCATGAAATCCGGCCGCAGGTAAGCCATGAAGGCGAGCGCCAGCACGGCGGCGATCGCCGTCCATGCTGCTGCCTTCATGATCGTGGTTTTCATCATGCCGCCTTGAGCTGAGGTTCGCGCACCAGCGGGCGCTCGTTGATCGGCAAATTAGCCAGGCCGGCCATCACGCCGAGGGCGATGGCGATGCCCCATACGATGTCGTAGTTGCCGCGCAGGTCGAACAGATAACCACCCAGCCACACGCCGAGGAAGCTGCCGATCTGGTGGGAGAAGAACACCACGCCCGCCAGCATGGACATATGCTTCAGCCCAAACACGCTGGCGATAATCCCATTAGTCAGCGGTACGGTGGACAGCCACAGGAAGCCCATGGCCGCGGCAAACACGTAGACCGACCATTGCGACAGGGGCGCCAGCAGGAACAGGGAAATCACCACTGAACGGGCGAAGTAAATGAAGGACAGCAGATAGCGCTTGGGYAGCTTGCCGCCCAGTTGCCCCGCAGTGAAGGAGCCGAAGATATTGAACAGGCCAATCAGCGCCAGCGCCATCACCGCAACGCTCGCGTTGGCGATGCCTTTGTCCTTCAGGTAGGCCGGCAGGTGCACGCCGATGAACACGACCTGGAAGCCGCACACAAAATACCCTGCCAGCAGCAGCAGGAAGGAGCGGTTGCGCACGGCTTCGCGCCACGCTTCGCCAATGCTTTGATGATGTCCACCCGCGGCCACTTCGTGCTTCGGCTCACGCAGATTGCGCGAGGCCAGCAGCATCAGGAAGATCACAGCGGAAGCCAGCAGGAAGAAGGCGTTCTGCCAGCCCATCRTGGAAATCAGCACCTGCTCGACAGGCATCATGAGGAATTGGCCGAAGGAGCTGGCGGCGCCGGACACGCCAAAGGCCCAGGAACGCTTCTCCGGCGGCGCAGCGCGCCCGATGATGCCACTGACGGCGCCAAATCCGGTGCAGGCCAGCGCCAGCCCAATCAGCACACCGGAGCCGGTCACGAACAACAAGGGCTGCGTCACCGTCGCCATCCACACCAGACCCGCCATGTAGCACAACGCTCCGAAAATCACGACGCGCATGGTGCCGTAGCGGTCCGCCACCATGCCCGCGAAGGGACCGAAAGCGCCCCACAGCAGGTTTTGCATGGCCATCGCCAGCGAGAAGGTTTCGCGGCTCCAGCCGTTGGCTTGCGAAATCGGCTGCATCCAGAAACCGAAACCATGACGCACGCCCATCGCCAGCGTCAGCACGACGCCGGTCGAAATCAGGACGGTTTTCAGATCGAGGGCACGCGTGGAGTCAGTCATGGCAAGGCGTTAATTAGTGCAAAAAAGTCAGTTTACTTGAATGCACGCCGCCTTGCAGATCAGCCCTTACCAGGTCCAATACGAGATTTTGCCGGTCAGCTTGATATTGCCGGCGCCAGTGGCCATGTCTTCGCCGCCATCAAGCGCACCGCCGCCGGTGGCGAAGATGTATTGGCCGGTGCCGCCCGTGATCTGGAAGGTGCCGCCGGTGAAGGCGTACTGCGTGCCGACGCCGGTTGGCACCATCTGGCCGCTGTAGCTGGCGAAGACCTGGTCACCGGACGCAGTCAGGATGATGAAGCGGCCCTTGTTGAAGGTGAAGATAGCGCCGGATGGGGTAATGCAGTCATTGGCGACAAAAGCCAGCGGTCCGAGCGTGGTGCTCATGCCGTGGCCGGTGATGGTGCCGCCGAACTGGGTCGGGCAGCGCGCCGAGGGACCTGYGATTTCCTGCAGTACGCCCACCACTTCCAGCGCTTCGGTCTTGTAGCTGATTGAAGCGGCGGACGCCGTCATACTGGCGAGTGAAAGCGCGGCCCCAGCGGCCAAGAGAATTGCTTTTTGCATGTAACCTCCCGAAATTTATTAGAAAATCGATAATATCAATTTTTTAACAAAATCGGGTGGTGTACAAACATCAGTCCGCGGCGTAGCGAACGCCGGTCTGGGCGCGGATGTCGTCCATCACGCCCATCAGCGACAGCGACTCGTCCAGCGGCATCACCGGGCTTTCCAGCAGGCCGGCGCGCAGGCAGCGCTGTACTTCCATTGCTTCGTGGGCATAGCCGTTGCCGACGCGCGGCAGATGGATTTCACGGCTGCTGCCGTCATTCAGCTCGATGGTGAAGCGGTCGCTGTGGTGGAAGCGGCTGTGCAGGCGCAGGAAGCCCTTGCTGCCGCACACGGTCAAGGTGGCGCCGGTGCGCGCGGTGAGGCTGGTGGCGCAGCTGGACAGGCCGCCGTTCTTATGACGCAGCACGAAGTTGGTCTGCACGTCCACGCCGGTCGGACCGAGTACGCTCATGGCCTTCACTTCGGCCACATCGCCCAGGAAGAAGGCCGATACGGACAGCGGATAAATGCCCAGGTCCAGCATGGCGCCGCCGCCCAGCTCCGGATTGAACAGGCGGTGCTCCGGCCCCACGTCGGCCATGAAGCCCAGGTCGGCCTGGATATTGCTGATCTTGCCGATCTCGCCCGCTTCGATCAGGCGCCTGGCTTCCACAATGGCCGGCTGGAAGCGCGACCACATCGCTTCCATCACGAACAGCTTTTTCTCGCACGCCAGCGCCACGATATCTTCCGCCTCGCAGCGGTTCACGGTGAAGGCTTTTTCGACCAGCAGCGCCTTACCGCCGCGCAGGCACATCAGCGCGTTCTCGTGGTGCATAGGGTGCGGCGTGGCGATGTAGATCACATCCACGTCCGGATCATCGGCCAGCGCCTGATAGCTGCTGTGGGCGCGCTTGGCGCCGAATTCAGCGGCAAAGGCGTTAGCGCTATCAGCACTGCGCGAAGCAACGGCGGCGAGTTCTGCATCAGGCAATTCCTTCAATGCCGTGGCCAGCGCCTTGGCGATCTTGCCGGTGCCGAGAATGCCCCAGCGGATAACTTTGTCCATTCTTTTTCCTTTCGCGTTAAGCTGCGGACGGTTTCCGTTTCGCGCGGAAGACCGTGGTGTCGTCATAGAATACATCGTCCTGCTGCGGCCACCAGTCCGGTATGCCGAGCACGGGGAGCGGCGTGAAGCCGGCTTTGTGCAAGCCTTCGGTGCGTAGCTGCTGCGCCACCAGCTGATCGATCCAGGCGCGGCGCTCGACGTCGCTCAGCGCAAAGTAGCCACCCGGCGCCATCAGCACGCGCGTATGGGCCGTGATGGCCTTGTAGGGCGCGACCAGCTTTTCCATCAGCGCGTGGCCGAACAGCCAGACTTGCGCGTCCTTGCCGAATTGTGCGGCGCGGTCGACGAAGGCTTCACGCCAGCGGTGATTGCGCAGCGCATCGACCAGGGCAGCGCCGTCCGCATCATYGCGCACGATCAGCAGCGCTGCGTTTTCATCGAAGATAGTGGCCGCATCGCGGGCCGGGCCGCGCGATTTGCCGACGCCATCAAGCGCAATCTGCGCCGACTGCAAGGCGTTCAGCTCGCGTTTGATGAGGGGGAAGGTCAGCCACACCAGGCCGTTGAAAAAGTCGTGCAGGTTGTCGCGCGTTGGCACACCGCCCGTGGCGCCAATGAATTCTTCGTAGGCCGTGCCTTCAGGCAGATCGGCCTGCGGCACGAAGCGCAGCGGCAGGCCCTGGTGATTGCGCAGATCGAGTGCTTCGGCCTGCGCGCAGAAGGAGGCGATCACGCTGTCCGCGCCAAGGTCCGTGCGGCAAGCGGCATCCCGCACCGCGTCGAACCACGAGCGGGACCAGTCGATCRCCTCAAACACCGTCAGGCCATTTTCCAGTTGATGGTTTCGCCTGCATTCAGCGGGATCACTTGCTGGTCGCCGAAAGGCAGTGCTTCCGGCAGGGTCCACTGCTCGCGCTTCAGTGTGATCTTGTCTTCGTTCGGCTCCATGCCGTAGAAGGCCGGACCGTTCAGGGAGGCGAAAGCTTCCAGCTTGTCCAGCGCACCGGCGCGCTGGAAGGCTTCAGCGTACAGCTCCATCGCATGCAGGGCGGTGTAGCAGCCCGCGCAGCCGCACGCCGCTTCCTTCGCGCCCTGTGCGTGCGGCGCGGAGTCGGTGCCGAGGAAGAAGCGCTCATCGCCGCTGGTCGCCGCGGTCACCAGCGCCAGGCGGTGCTCTTCGCGCTTCAGCACAGGCAGGCAGTAGTAGTGCGGACGAATGCCGCCCTTGAAGATCTCGTTGCGGTTGTAAAGCAGATGGTGGGCGGTGATGGTAGCCGCGATCGGGCCTTCCGCTTCGGCCACGTACTGCGCCGCGTCCTTGGTGGTGATGTGCTCGAACACGATGTTCAGCGCCGGGAAGCTCTTGCGCAGCGGGCGCATGATGCGCTCGATGAAGACGGCTTCGCGGTCGAACAGGTCGATGTCCTGGTCGGTGACTTCGCCGTGCACCAGGAAAGGCATGCCTACTTCCTGCATCACTTCCAGCACCTTGTAGCAGTTGGCCAGGTCGGTGACGCCTGCGTCGGAATTGGTGGTGGCGCCGGCCGGGTACAGCTTCACGGCGTGCACGAAGTCGGATTCGGCGGCGCGGCGGATTTCGTCCGGGCTGGTGTTGTTGGTCAGGTAGAGCGTCATCAGCGGCTCGAACTTCATGCCCGCTGGCAGGGCCGCCAGGATACGCTCGCGGTAAGCCTGCGCCTGGGCGACAGTGGTGACCGGAGGTTTCAAATTTGGCATCACGATCGCGCGGCCGAACTGGCGCGCGGTGTGCGGCAGCACGCTGGCCATGGTCGCGCCATCGCGCAGGTGCAGGTGCCAGTCGTCTGGGCGAGTGATGGTGAGGCTGTGTGGGGCGTCGAAGTCGGACATGAGCGGCTCTCAAATTGCGAATGCCGACATTTTACCTGCTCCGGCGGGCCGTTTGCCGTCTTAGAACCCACGGCAAGGAGCTGGTGGCTGCCACACCGTGGCAGCCACCAGGTTCACGCTACGGGTTGGCGGGTGCGGGATGCTCGGCGACCCAGGCCTTCACCTTGGCCAGCATGGCGTCCAGCTGGGCGCGGTCATAGGCTTTGCCGTGGCTGACCACCAGGCGGATCTTGCGGGTGGCCGCGATATCCTTCAGAGGATCGGCGTCCAGCACCAGCAGGTCGGCCGCTTTGCCCGCTTCCACGGCGCCGTAGCGCTGCTGCTTGCCGAGGAAGCGCGGCCCCGCCAGCACAGCGGCATTCAGCGCCTGATGCGGCGTCAGGCCGTATTTGACGAAGATGCCCAGTTCATCGTGCAGGCCCTGGCCCGGATAGTCGAAGGAATTCAGGAAGCCTGCATCGGTACCGGCGATGATGCTGACGCCTTCCTGCTGCATCAGCGGCAGCAGCGAAGCAGACTTTTCATACAGGGCGTGACGGAAGGCGATGGCGCTGGCGTCATCCTTGGCGGCACGCTGCACGCGCCAGTCATAGGTGGCGCGCAGGCCCTTGCCGATGTACTGCAGGTAAGCGTCGTGGGCGTGGTCGTTCTGGTCCAGGTAGGCGGTCGCTTCGGAACCGATCAGGGTCGGCACGATGGCAGTGCCTGCGGCAGCCATGCGGCGGAAGGTGGCGCGCGCGGCCGCTTCGTCATAGCTTTCCAGGCTGGCGCGCATCGCTTCGCGGCCGGTAATCTTGCCTGCTGCGACTTGCGCGGTCAGTTCGGCTTCACGCGGCGTGGCGCCGCGCAGCATGTACGATTCGTGTTCGACGGTGCCCAGGCCGGCGTTGAACATCTGGTCCAGCGTCAGCTGCACCGGCACGTGGCCGGAAGTGCGCATGCCGCGCTCTTTGGCCTGGCGCAGCGCTTCCAGGTAGATCTCCGGCTTCAGGGTATTTTCGGTGATCTTCACGAAATCCACGCGGCGCGATTGCAGGTAATCGAGTGCCTTGCTGACTTCCTCCGGCGTACCGACTTCAATCGTGCCCTTCCACAGCGGCTTGTAGCCTTCCAGCTTGGGGCCGGAGGTCAGGATGGTCGGGCCTTCCAGCTCGCCCTTGTTGATCTGGTCGCGCCATTCCCGCACGCTATCCGGCAGGTCCCCCGCGCAATCGCGCACGGTGGTGATGCCGTGGGCCAGGTAGAGCGGCAGCAGCTGCTTGTTTTCTTCGATCAGCGCGGGACCGCCGCCGAAGTGCACGTGGCTGTCCCACAGGCCCGGCATCAGGTATTTGCCTTTGAGCTGGTAAGTGTGCTTCGGCGCGTAGTTCTTCAGGGCCTTGTCGTCCACCACCGCGATGATGGTGTCGCCCTTCAGCACGACGGACTTGCCCTGGATAAGGCGTCCGGATGCAACGTCGATAATCGTGGCCTGGGTCAGTGCGACGTCGGCCGCCATGCGTTCGGCAGCCGCCGCAGCGGAGCCCAGCGCCAGCAAGGCGCTTGCGATCAATGTCATTTTCATGCGGCGCATGGTAACTCGAAGTCGATCGCGGGCGGAAGACATCTACGTAGTAACGAAAGCTCCCACGCCACAGTGCTTTCGTTAGTGGATGATGCGCTTCAGGAAGTCCTTGGCACGATCCGAGCGCGGCGCGCCGAAGAATTCGTCCTTGCTGCAGTCTTCCAGGATATGGCCCTTGTCCATGAAGACCACGCGGTTGGCGACACGGCGGGCGAAGCCCATTTCGTGCGTCACCACCATCATGGTCATGCCTTCCTGAGCCAGGCCGACCATCACATCCAGCACTTCATTGATCATTTCCGGATCGAGTGCGGAAGTCGGCTCGTCGAACAGCATGGCGATCGGGTCCATAGACAGGGCACGCGCAATCGCCACACGCTGCTGCTGGCCGCCGGACAGCTGGCTGGGGAACTTGTCCTTGTGCGCGAGCAGGCCGACACGGTCCAGGTATTTGAGTCCGCGCTCGGTCGCCTCATCCTCGCTGCGCTTCAGCACCTTGACCTGGGCCAGTGTCAGGTTTTCGCGTACCGAAAGGTGCGGAAACAGCTCGAAATTCTGGAACACCATGCCGATGCGGGCGCGCAGCGCTGACAAATTAGTGTCCTTGCCGCCAACCGATGTTCCATCGACAACAATTTCGCCCTTCTGGAAGGGTTCCAGGCCGTTAACCGTCTTGATCAGGGT